>JAITOM010000257.1 GCA_031289975.1 Methanobrevibacter sp.
TTAAAATTTAAAATTATGGATTTTTATAAATTAATATTTGAAATTAAATAATTTAATAAAAAATTATTATTTTAAAATTTAAGAACTTTTCCATAATGACAATATTAATAAAATTATTAATAAAATTATTTTTTTAATAAAATTATTTTTTAATTATTCCTAAATTTTTTAATTATTCTTAATTTTTGATAAAAATATTTCTAATTTTAGATATTGATTTTATAATAATTTTATTAATTTAAATAAAATATTAATAGATTTAATTTGAACATTTAACTATATTTTAATTAAATAATTTAAAAACAATGTTATAATTTAAAGTTAACTATTAAAATTATTCATTAATATAATATTATAATAAAGTTAATTAATTTATTTTATATAATTTAATAAAATTTAATAATATACTCTTTCAATAACATATCATGTTATTTTTGTTTTTCATTATATATTAAATTTTCAATTATCATTAAAACTTAATTAATTTATGATAATTTTCATCATATAAATGTAACTATCAATATTTAAACTAATTTTAGATAACCAGACAAGGGTTCATAGATTGCTCCCTTACTTTTAAGCTGTTTTACCATTTCTTTAATTTTTTCCTCACTAAGATCATATTGCTCTATTAAATTAGTTGTTAGAATATTAATAGGAGCTCTACCATTATATTCATCTTGAAGTTCTTTAACTTCTTCTACAACTTTTTGAAGTTTATCTCTTTCTGATTTAGGTGGTCTTCCTTCAACTATGTCAATATCTATTTTCCCAGTTTCAGGATCAATACCTACCTCTCTAAGACATGTTTGTTGAAGATTAACAGCTTTTCTTGCATCCTCTGCAAGAACTTCATTTCTAAGTTTAATTTTAGCAGATGCTTCTGCCAAACGTATGACAGCTTCTAACTGTCTTGCTGTAATAGCTACAGGAGATTCTTCATCAATTGTACTGCTTCTCATTGAAACATAAAATTCTTCAAGAACTTTCATAGCCTCCTCAGTTAAAACAGGTTTAATATTTTTTCTTGCATATGCAATATACTTTCTTAAAAGTTCTGATTCAATATCATAGGTAATAGAATCTGATTGATGAATTTTAAGTATATGTTGAGCTAATTCTCTATCATTTTCAATATTTGGTTTATCCTCTAAAATAAATGTTAAATCAAAACGGGATAAAATAGGTGAAGGTAAATTTATTTGTTCTGCTACTGATTTATATCTATCAAACCTTCCAAACTTAGGATTTGCAGCTGCAAGAACAGAGCATCTTGAATTTAATGTTGCCATGATTCCTGCTTTTGCAATACTTATGGTTTGCTGTTCAAGTGCTTCATGAAGTGCTGACCTATCTTCTGGACGCATTTTATCTAATTCATCAACACAAACATTACCCATATCACCAAGAACAAGGGCGCCTGCTTCTAATGACCATCCACCAAGCTCATCTTTAACAGCTGCAGCGGTTAATCCTGCTCCACTTGTTCCTTTACCACTCGTATATATACTTCTTGGTGCAAGTTTTGAAACATATTTTAACATCTGAGATTTACCCATACCAGGATCTCCAACTATTAAAATATGTATATCCCCTCTTAACCTTGTCTTATCCTCAAGTTCTTTAGGAGTTCCACCAAATAATTGTAAAGCAATAGCTTCTTTAATATCCCTAAATCCTTTAATAGATGGAGCAGTAGATTTAATAATTTTATCATATATATGAGGATCTTGTGATAATTCAATTATTTTCTCTTCATCTTCTATATTAAGTTGAAGTTCCTCAAATTCTTGTTCAAGTTGTTCTATATGATTAGCATAAATATAATTCTTAAATTTTCTACTTTTTTCTTCTCTAAAGGTTTTTAATGTTCCAGTTATTCGAACATTATCTCCAGGATTTAATTCATCGACTAAATCATCTTCTAAGATAATTAAAATTTGTTTAGGTTCTGTTCCTCCAGATAAGTTTTCTAATGGTTCTTGTATTCTTACAGTTTGAGTGTCAATATATTTAGATTCCTCTTGTAAAAGTCTAAATGATCTACCACCACATTCACTACATAAACTTGGTTCAGTAATAAGATTACTATTAGTTTGTTCAACTTCATGAAGTCTTAAACATCCTCTACATTCAAATACCCCAGTTTCTATTCTTGGTCTGATTTCATCTGTTTTTCTAACAATACCATCAACTGAGATAAATTTTCCAATATATTTGCTTAAAAGTTTTTTTAGAAGAATATTGTTTGTTAAATTCTCTAATCTTATATTTAAGTCAGCACCACTCATTAAAGGATCTATGTTTTTAATAGCTTTCTCAGAAGCATCCAATACATCCTCAGGTTTTTCAATTAAAAGGTCTGCTAAATCAGGATCGAATAATTCTAATTCTAAATAATCAACTACTAATGATTTATCATCAGGATACTGTTCTAAGACCTTGAAAAGATCATCTTTATACTTTGTTGAGAAAAATTCCTCAAATTTACTTAATGGTGTGTTTGTTTTATTTGTTGAAGCCATTGTATCACAGTTTATTTTATAAAAAACTCTTTAATTATCGTTGTTCTTTCTTTATTTTCTTTTATATATGCTTTTTGAGTATTTATAGTGTTTTACAAAAAAATTTTCATGTTAAAATTTAAGTTAGAATTTCATGAAAATTTTAGTTTAAGTAAAATTGTTAATTTTTGAATTATAATAATATTTTTGAATTATAATAATTATATTGATTATTTTCTTAAATTTAACTTTCAATTAATTTTTTAAATAGTATGATATTAAATTGAAATTTATAGTATATAAATATTACTTATAAAAAAATTAATATTAACTGATTTTAAAGACTATCAAAACTATTTTTACACTAATTTAAACTTCTATATGTAAGTGAAAATTATTATAACATCATTTAAAATAGAAAATTCTATTTATAGTAAATTTATTCTAGTTGGATGAGAAAACTCCGCACCATTTAGGGTCTAAAAACTTAGACCATATACATTTCATCAAGTTTTTAGCCTAATTTCTTAATTTCATTTGCGAAAATCCATCCTCTTTTTACAGTGCTACATATATATGGTCAGGGTTCAACATCTTTACACTCTCGATCGTTATCTACCTAAAGTTTGATTTTTTTAACCATTAAAAGCATATAGTAAAAAAGATAGTTTCTTTAATGGATTGAATTATTTAAAATGTGTTAAGTATTTGAAATTAGATTTTTTAGTTTTTCAAATGATAATTCAGTTATTTCACTAATCTCCTCTAATGAAAAACCTTTATTTTTTAATTTTAAAGCAAAATTCATTTTTTCTTTTTCTATACCTTTTTCTTCACCTATTTCTACACCTTTCACCATACCTTCTTTTTTGCATTTTCTAAACGGATTTGTTCGTCCATTGTCTTTTTTCAATTTCTATTTTTAAAATTTCAGCTTCTTGACTTTTTGAAATCATATTTTTACTCTCCTCTATTCTTCTTATTAAACTATCTTCAGCGACCACTATTTTAAGCTCATTATCACTCAATAACCTATATAAATACATGAAAACACGATTCAAAGGATTATCAATGTTATAATGTTCTTTTTTCATCTTATAAAAGATTATTATTTCCAATGGTTCATCATCATAGATAGAATGATCTTTAGTATTTAATATTTTAAATTCATGTTTATATTTATTTTTTTTCTCCTTATAAATTTTGTGATTTAATATGGTACTGTAAAATTAGCATGGATTTTCACAATTGAAAAATTGAAAACAGATGATAATAAGTTTAATTACATGTGGGGTATGGGCTTAATGTTTTTATGCTAAAATCCAAATTCCAAATTGTGAATTTCCATCCTCTTTTTTACAGTGCCTAATAATGGTCTGAAATAACTTCTTAATCAATAAGGGGAGCTATTTCAGCCATATTTATCCTCATAATTCGTTAATTATATCATTGCCTTTTCAATGAAATTGTTGTTTAAATTGGTCATTGTTTGTAATTTATGATTTTTAGGTTTATTTAATACATTTTTATTTTAAGCA
>JAITOM010000132.1 GCA_031289975.1 Methanobrevibacter sp.
ATTTTTTTAATTAAAAATTTGACATTTATGATGTAATTTAAAAAATTTCATTATTGAACTTGTTCAATTAGAAAATCTTTGATTTTCTTTACTTACAAACATTATTTCATACACTATATTTAAAATTATATATTTTAAAATTATATATTTTAATAAATCAATATTTAAAATTAAATAATTTAATAAAAAAATTTTTCATCCAAAATTTAAGAACTTTACCAAAATGACTATAGTTTTAAATTCATTACATTTTAAGTGATTTTATGAATGAACCAGATTTAGGTAAACTTGAATTAATAGATCCAAGAAAAATATGGAAAACAGAAGATCGTGACTTTACACCATGGTTAGCCGATAATATAGATGAGTTGAGCGATGCATTGGGTATTGATTTGTAAATTGAAGGTACTGAAGTGTCTGCTGGATCATTTTCTGCAGATATTTTAGCTAAAGACTGTACTTAAGGAGAGGTTATTTTGAATGTATGTGCTAAGTGTGGATGTGAGTTAAAAGAAGAAAATATTTTAAATGGATGCCCCAAATGTGGGGGTAAGAAATTTAAATTTGTAAACAACAACCCTCAAAAAAGGAATAAAAAAGAAGAAGAAACAATTCCTGAAACAGCGATAAACGAAAATTCTATTGAACAAGTGAAAGTTGAAGACAGAGGAATTTACGAAGTTAATGTTTCTAAACTTTTAGATGGTGGTTCTGATGTCTATTCAGATAAAGAAGGTAACTATGCAATAGATATTAATTCTCTTCTTAAAAAAGGACGGGAAAAGAAGGAAGATTAACTTATTTTAATTGTACTACCCAAAATTTTAATTTTTAAACACATAGAATATGAAATACTTTAGAAATATTAATCTTTAAAATTAATTGTTTTATATGGAATATCATGAATGATTAATTCAGTCTCTAAAATAGTAGAAATAATGTTGTATAATTCAATTAATCCAGGGATTTCACTTTTATGATGATTTACATCAACAAGACAAATATCTAAATCAACTCCAAGCATAGCCACATTATGAATTAAATCTCCAGATAAGATTAGTTTAAGATTTTTTTCTTTGGCCAATTTCACATATTCAATATTACTTAAACCAAATCCAGAGACAATAGCTATTTTATCAAGGATTGTATCATCATTTAAAGGTTTAACAACATTTATTTGATTTATTGATAATTTTTTTGAGACTAAATTTAAAAATTCTTTGAATTTAAGCTGAGATTTGCATATTCTACCTATCCCAGTGTCTTTATCAAAAATATCTAAAATCTTTAAATTTAGTGCTTTAGCCAGTGCATCATTAGCACCTCCAGTTATTATATCCCAATTAGAATGAATAACATAAGTGGGTGTTTTTGGCATGAACAATGGATAATGATGAGTAATAAATAGCTCATTTTCATTTGAATTTAAATCATCGTCAGGATATAAATCCATAACAATTTTAATCTTTTCTACATTAACATCATTGATATTTGAAGATAAATATCCTATTTTATCATTTTTTAAAGCTAATTTCTTAGGAATTAAATCATCTATAATTTTAATAAGTTCAATAGCTTTCATTTTATCAACCAATCATAGTAGGATTTATTTTATCTAAAAATAGCTCCATTATATTATCTAAGTTATATGGAGTTAATGTAGATATTGTAATGGCTGATGTGTTTATTGCATTTAAGAATTTTTGAATATTCTTTTCTTTAAATATTAAACCTTCAAAGAATGTGAGTTCAGATACCCCATATAGGACTCCTGGTTCTTTTAAAGCATGATTAATTGATTTTAACATAACATCAACGGTGAATGTCATTGTTCCAGATGTTTTAGTGTCTAACCCATTCGTTTTTAAAATAGCTTTATGTTGGCTTTTAACAACTTTAAATCTTTCATTGATGTTATTTTTTTCAGTTAATAACTCATCATTTTCTTCAGCTATTGGATCTTCTATTATAAACACCTTTGGAGAAATTGATTCTATTTGCTTAATAGAAAGACCACCTAACCCACTTGTATCTATTACACAATCAGCTGTTTTTATTAAATTTATATTTGATGAAAATTTTATTTTATTTATTTCTTCATTATTCATTGGAAATTTATCTACTAATTCTTGAAGATGAGGATAAATATCTACAATTGTAATATTTTCATACGACCCTTTCAATAGATTAGCTATTCCTAAACCAGTTAAATAAGCACCCACAATTACAATATTATCCAATTGAATATCTAATTTTTCCATCCATTGCAAAATAGCTGAACTTTTTTTATTAACAATAATATTCAATAGATCATAAACTTTTAAATTTGAGTTAATCGTTAAAACATGAGAAGTTATTCCTGTTTCATATTCTTGAGCTGATTCATCTTTCAATTTAACACCACATTTAGGCTTTATCCAATTCTTTAAGCCCTATCCTTTCTAATGCCATTTTTGTTTCATTGTAAACTGCTTCTTCTAATGATTTTTTATGAACTATATGTGATGGTGAAAATCCAGCAGTCAATATTCTTCCTTTATTATCCATGAATACAAGCATAGACCCAGAACCAGGAATTCCAAGTCTACCTCTTGCAATTATAATATCTGCTTCACATTGATCAACAGCCATTAAACCTTTAGTTATTGCTGGAGTTCGACTTAAATCAGCTGGATCTGTATCTATTTTAAGATGTTCCACTTCACAAATTCCAAATTTTTTTAGGCATTTATTTATTACCTTAGGTTTTATATTTTTTTTATTTGCAACCACAATCTTTTTAGCATCTTTAATATAATTTTGAATAGCTAAAATTTCTTCTTCTTTATCTCCTTTTCTTATTCCTGCAAATGATTCTTTATATGCTGTTTTTATTATTTCTTCAAAAGTCATAGTATCCACTTTTTAATAATCGATCATAATTAATTAAGAAAATAGTCTAAAAAATCAATGAATGTATGTGATCTAAATTTTTCCTGCTTAAAAACCAAAATTTTAGATCTTCGAAAATTATTCCATTTTTATATTACCTTTTTTTATTTATAGTCATTTGGAAAAGTTCTTAAATTTTGGATGATAATTTTTTTTATTAAATTATAGTGTATGAAATAATGTTTGTAATTAATGAAGTTTTTAAAAATGAAGTATGATTATTGAATTTTTAATTACAAAAATTATATTTATTATTTTTAAAAATAAATAAATAAAAATTATTATTTAAAAAATTAA
>JAITOM010000259.1 GCA_031289975.1 Methanobrevibacter sp.
AAAAGTTAAACTAAAAAGAAAAACCTTTAAAATTATCTAAATTTTTTCAATCTTGTTTACAAATTCATCGACTTTATGGGTAAATGATGATTTAAAATCTTTTCTTGAGATTTTTAATGATGCTATTGAATGTTTATTAATAATTTTTTCTATATTTCTTATTGTACTCTCATCTCCTGATGATCCAAAAGTAACAATAACACACAAATTTTTAATTTTATCAATATTTTGATTTAAATATGTTAAAATTGGACTTGACATAGTACCTGCCCAAACTGGTGTTCCAATTATCACCAAATCATAATCAGATGGATTCTTTTTTGTAGATCCTATTTTAGTTTCATTTTTTCTAATTGCATCATATCCTGATTTCAGATAGTTTAAAGGACCTGAACGATTTGACAAATCATTAATTTTCTCAATATCACAATTAAGTTTCTTAGAAACTTCATCCACTACATTTGCTGTAACATTAGTTCTTGAGTAATAGACTATTAAAATTTTCATGCATAACACCAAAGATTAATTTATATTATGAAACTTAAATTTTTGTAAACTATAATCATAAAGTGTCTAAAGATCTTTTAACAATTTCTAAATCATCAGAAACTTCTAAAGTTTTATCAATAGGTTCTAAATGATTTATATTGCATCTTCTATTCTTAACAGAACTACCTACAACTTCTACAAAATTTTTATCAACAATGTTTACTATTACACATTTTTCTCCTGCTTCTCTTCCAGCAGATTTAACACAAACTCTTCCTACTTCAATTGATGCCATTATATCACCTTTAATGTTGAACTTATAATTTCAGTTATACTAACAGGATTAAAACTGTTAGTATTTAATATTAAATCGTATATATTTAAGTTATTAATATCAATTTTATGTATTTCTAAATATCTTTTAGCTTCACTACCTTCACGGATTTTAACTTCTTCAGATGCTGAATCAAAAGATTTAGATTCTCTTTCACAGATTCTTTGAACTCTAACATCAAATGGAGTAATCATCCAAACTTTGAGATTAGCTTCAGTAAAATAAGCTGAAAGTCTCCCTTCTAAAATAAGATTTTCAGAGTTTTCAGCTAATTTCTTCTGTCTACTATCTATTTCAATATCCACATCAATATTATTCTCAGCAAACTCACCAAAATCTAAAATAGACATTTTAGATTCCTTAGCCATTTGTCTGAAAATGTCTCCTGCAGAAATAAAAGGAATGTTAAGTTTTTTAGACAATGTATCTGCAGTCGTAGTAGTCCCAGTCCCTGCTAATCCGCCAATAGTAATAATCATTATGCTCTTGCCTCAGATTTAAAAACTTTTCTTGTGCATTCTGAGCATAAATATCCTCCAAAGGGTCTATTAGGTCTTTTTTTAGACTTTGCTAACTTATTTATTTGATAAGGTCTTCCTCTTGGAACACCATGTAAAACTTTACCACATTCAGCACATACATGCTTACTCGGTTTCTTCTTTTTATATCTTAAAACAGTAACTCCACCAGGAGTTCTTTTAAAAGTTCTTTTATATGATCTAGATCTATATCTATTTTGTGGCATCCCATCACCTTCTGATAAAAATATTATTTTTTATTAATCTTGATTATTTTTTAATCTTGATAATTTTTTAATCTTGATAATATTATTATTTATTAAATTTTAAAATAAATAGTTACTATAGTGGTTTTGATAAAGTTCTTAATAAATGAATTTTTTTAAAAATAAATATTATTAAAAAATATTAATTTAAAATCATTTATATTAATTAAAATATATTTAAATTATTTAAAATTTAAAATTAATATCAAAAATTAAATAATTTAATAAAAAAATTTTTCATCCAAAATTTAAGAACTTTTCCAAAATGACTATAATTATTAAATTATTTTAAAATTCATTAATGGCACTACAAAATAGAAAACCCATTTTTTAGTATGCATGATTTTAAAACTTGTCACCTAAATTTTTGACATGATGTTACCCAATCTTAATTATTTTATTTTCTTATCCATGATAATATTCCAAAAACAGATAAAATTAATACTAAAAATAAAGGAAAACCAGTTTCATATAAAGAAAAATAATTTAAATTTACATTACTTAAATTAGTAAAATTATCCATTGAAAGATTTTCTTCTGAAATAGGATTATTTTCAACTGGAATATTATTATATTCAATATCATTATATTCACTAGCCACATATTTGATTGAACCACCTAACATATTAGGACAAGGTAAATCTTCATTCTCAGGATGAGGACCAAACAAAATTACCCTGCCTTCACCATAACTATCAAGTACTTGACTTATACCGCCCACATTAGGACCAGTAACATAAGTAGATAAAGTAATTGCACCATCACTATTCATATACATAGCTGGACCATTCTCAAGCTCCATACTGAATTCCTTAGAACTCATACCTAATAAATCACCTCTTATCATACTCACTTTCACTATACCAGAATAAGATTGAGAAAGACAATTAACATGAGGTGCAACATTAATACCATCATAAGCATCATCAGTATGATGAGCCAAAGCATAAGCTCCAGCACAAATACCAATAGCCCCACCACCATTACTCACAAATTGTCTAACAGCATCATTGTTAATATTATTAATGAAAGTTGAACCATGATCACCACCAGGCAATATAAGAACATTGAACCCATTAAGGTCAGACACAGAACTAATCTTACTTATTTTTGTAGTAGTTATCTTAGTATCTGAATGTGCATTATTATATTCATTTATCCTACTTATACACCAGTCCACAGTATAAAACCCATATGTACCTGTACCATTCCAAATAGCTACCGAAATCTGTCTTTTTTCTAAACTATTATCAATATCGGCACCATATAAATTAGATATACAGACAAATATTAATAAGATGCAAATAATATTTATTAAATACTTTTTTATTAACCACACTCTTCCAAACCAACATTAATCAATTTATCATCAAAAATATTATTATTTACCAAAGAACTATCGTTTATCAAAGAACTATCAGTGTTGAAAAAATCATATATACCAGTAGCAGTTAAAAATGCTTTCATTCCTAATAATGATCTTTCTGCACTATTTCCATCCACATATCCAAACCTTGTTTTTGTTTCATATGTGAAAGAAGGTATACCATTAAAATTAGCATGAGCTTGTAATACACCAGGATTTTGTGGTGTGTCCATAGGATATTCTATAAGAGGTGTGTTTATTAATTTGTGCATAGTATAAACATATATTAAATTATTTTGATATCCAGTCTTGGGATAAGTGACCAATATTTCGTCATCATCTTCAAGATTAATAGGTAGATATGTGGTGTGGAAATCACCCAAAGCTATAACACTAAAGTTTTGACTTAATTTAAACACATTATTTGTCACAGTCCCATTTACATCAGCATCCCTATTAGGATCCGTTCCATTAAATTCTCTTTGATTTAAAGCTGTATCTAAAGGGATAGCCATAGGAATTATATAAATAGTGCCATTTATCTCTGATTTTAAGCTTTTAATTTCATTTATTAAAGTTAAAGCAGCTATTTGGGATGAAAGTTCGTTCCCATGAACACCAGCACAAATTAACACAGAATGCCCAGATCCATTACCAAAACGAAGCATAGGAGTTCCTCTCTTAGCTCCTTCAACAATTTCATCTACAATATCTGAGTGTGGGATTTTAGAATTAAACTCAGTATTATTAGTAACATCACCACCAGTACTCCAATTAAAAACTTGAAAGTCTGATTGAGCGGATATAGATCCAAAATTGATTGAAAATATTGCTAATATTAATAAAATAACGATTAAAACATTTCTATTCATAAAATATCTCCTTTATTTATAAATATTTAATAAAATATAGTGGATTTTGAATTTCCATCCTCTTTTTACGGCACTGTAAAATTAGCATGGATTTTCACAATTGAAAAATTGAAAACAGATGATAAAAGTTTAATTACATGTGCATGGGCTTAATGTTTTTATGCTAAAATCCAAATTCCAAATTGTGAATTTCCATCCTCTTTTTACAGTGCCAAAAAGAAGAATAAAAAATTATTTAATGTTGTTGGATTCTAAAAAAAATAGAATCATTTTCACTGTAAATCAAGCCTATGATTCTGAAAACACAGATCAGAATATTAATATTAATTCTATTAAATTATTTCATGATTTTAGAAACTCAATTATTTACTTATAACCTCAATAAGCAGATAACTGTTTCTATGTTATGAGAATGCGAACTTTCGTGGAATTTTATCATTATTAGATTATTTTATTTACATATAACAATCCAAAATTTTTAAAGTCCTCCACACTTTACACTCTCTAATTTATTTATATAACAAGTCATATATAAAGGTATTGATTTTATTTCAAAATTAAAAACTTATTAAAATCCCTTTATTCGAATAAAAATTAATGAAAAATGCCATAAATGAATCATTAGCTCTCTCTCTCTCTCTCTCTCTCTCTCTTTAGGAAATGATAAATCTTTTAATATTAATTTTGGAATGGTATCAAAAATTTAACTGAAATCAAATTTTTATTTTAAAAAAAAACTTTAAAATTTCAATAATGCTTAAAATCATTGCACAAAACTTTAAAAATATTAAAATCTTAAGTAAATGCAATACTAAGTCATTCCAGTTAAGTTTTTGATAGGTCAATATTGCAAAATTAATTTTAAAAGAAAAATGGATTCTCTAAATATGTGACCTTATTTCAATTGTAAAAATCCATGTTAATTTTACGGCACTGTAAAAGGAGGATGGAAATTCACAATTTGGAATTTGGATTTTAGCATAAAAGCATTAAGCCCCTATACATGTCATTAAACTTTTATCGTATGTTTTCAATTTTTCAATTGTGAAAATCCATGCTAATTTTACGGCACTGTAAAAAGAGGATGGAAATTTTCATTTTCATTTTTTGCGATTTTCAAAAACGATTTTACGACTTTTATTTCCACAACCAAATGTTAAATAGACTGATGAATATTTATAAAT
>JAITOM010000289.1 GCA_031289975.1 Methanobrevibacter sp.
ATATATAATATTAATAAACCAATGAACATTAACCCTCCACATAATATTTGAATTAAATCTAAAGACTCATTTAAAGCAATAACTGCAACTAAAACTCCTAATAACGGACTAGTAGAAAGAATAGCCCCCATTTTTGTAGCTCCAATTTCCCGTATTCCAATGTAGGTAAGAATAATAGAAGCCATCATTAAAACTCTGATAAAAAATAATGGTGGAATACTATTCAATGATAGATTAAAATTCAATCCCAAGTTGAAACAAATTACTATTAATATCACACCACCCATAGCACACCTCAAACCAGAGATTAAAAATATATTCTTTTTATTACTCAAAAACTTGGATAAAATAACATCTAAACTCCAAAAAAAGTAAGATCCAAAAACTATAAGGTTTCCAATTAAATATTGATTAAAATTTATATCATTAAAATTACCAACAGTTAAAAATAATGCTCCAACAAGTAAACAAATAAAACCTACAACATCTTTCAACTTAATAATCTCTTTTAATAAAAACACACCCATTAAAATAATAAATAAATCTTCAGTATTACTTAAAAAAGCCGTATTAACAGCAGTAGTCAAAGTTAACCCATGCAGATATAAAATAGGTGCAATAACAGAAGCAAAAATTGATGATAGAAATATTGTAAGATAGTTTCTCCAAGTCATACTTTCATCCACATCCCTCCCATTATGTAAAAAGCTTAAAATATAATTATTTAAAGGAGATAAATGAATAAATAAAAAAAGAATACCAGCTGAACTATAAATCATTGCACTTAAAACCAATGGATCAATAGAAACTAATAAAAATTTATCAACAGTTGAAACAGAACCATAACATAATGCAACAATCAATGCACATAAATAAGCCAAAAAACGTTTCATTATTTAGAACCTCTTAATATATAATAAATATATTTTTTAGATAAAAAAAATCTATTTTTAAAGAATTGGACAACAATTAATTTTGAAAACCTAATAAAAACAATTATATTTAGCTAATATAATATTTTAAATAATAATTCATAATTCTAAGAGATTTCATCACATTTAACAGATTTTATAGGATTAAATGGTTTTAACTCTCAAATAAAGTAATTTATTTCTCTTTTCAGTTATTTTAAGAAACTATTTAAAAAACAATATTTTTTTTCATTCATCAATGTTATTGGCACTGTAGATTAAGGGCACTGTAAAAAGAGGATGGAAATTCGAAATCTGGAATTTGGATTTTAGACAGAAAAAGTTTAGATCATATACATGCCATTAAACTTTTATCCTCTATTTTCAATTTTTCAATTGTGAAAATCCATGCTAATTTTACAGTGCCAGATTAAGCATGGATTTTCACATTTGAAAAACTAAGAAAATAGGCTAAAAATTTGATGGGCGATATATGACATGAACATTTTCTGTCTAAAAACCAAATTTAAGATTTCAAATTTCCATCCTATTTTTGCAGCACCTTAATTAGATTATATTTTAAAATTTTAAACAATTTTATCAAGTATCCAATTAAATAAATTTTATTATATGCTCTTTCAAACCACATTATACCATTCTTCATAATATTATACTTTTCATATGCACTTTTTAGTAATTTATATGCTGATTACTTCAAATAAAAATTATTTTTACATTTTTTATAGTGGTGTTATATAACAGCTGTTATTTTATTATATAAATAGTTATAATATATTATAGTCATTTTGGAAAAGTTCTTAAATTTTGGATGAAAAATTTTTTTATTAAATTATTTAATTTTTATTATTACTTTATAAAAATCTATAATTTTAAATTTTAAATAATTTAAATATATCTTAATTAATATAAATGATTTTAAATTAATATTTTTTAATAATATTTATTTTTAAAAAAATTTATTTATTAAGAATTTTATCAAACCCACTATAAATAACAATACTATTATTTAATGGTTTTAAAAAATAGGTATTGCAAAAAAAGGATGGAAATTCGAAACCTGGAATTTGAATTTGTAGCAGGAAAAGTTTAGACCATATACATGTCATTAAACTTTTATCATATGTTTTCAATTTTTCAATTGCGAAAAAAATCCATGCTAATTCTACAGTGCCAAAAAATATACTACTGTAAAATTGCATGGATTTTGGAGGCTGTGAAAAATTCAAGTAATGAAGTGATAATAATTTATTTAATATTATTGCACTGTAAAAAGAGGATGGAAATTCGAAATCTGGAATTTGGATTTGTAGCAGAAAAAGTTTAGATCATATACATGCCATTAAACTTTTATCCTCTATTTTCAATTTTTCAATTGTGAAAATCCATGCTAATTTTACAGTGCCAATATTATTGCAATGGAATTTTTGGCACATCCCTTAAAACACCATAAATAGTTTCTATTTCCATCTATTTATATATAGTCCACAGATGATTAATAGAATAATAATTAGAATAATAATAATTAGAATCCATTCATTATATGAAAATGAATTATCATTTTGATTAAGACTATTATTCTGATTAAGACTATTATTCTGATTAAAATTATCATTTAAATTAAAATTATTATTTAGATTATCATCTGGGTTAACATTATCCTCTGGATTATTTGGTTTAGGAATAGGTTCTGGAATAATATTGATATTGATAACAGATGAAGTATTAGTAGCAAAATCTGTTAAATTGGAGAAAATATCAAAACTATAAGAACCTAAACTCAAGCCATTAAAATTCAAAACAGCCCATCCATCACCATCAGTAGTAACAGTTAAACCATTATAATACAAAACAATACCATAAATAGGTTTATTAATATTTTTATCAAATAACTGCACAGGATAATTTACTTTCGAACCAACAATAAAATTTATAGAAGGATCATGTTTAATAGCTGCTTCCTGTCTATAGTATACAGTAGCATTCCAAGATGAAGAAATATACAAATTAGACTCACCAGTAACAACAATTAAATCATGCCTACCATAAGAATAATTGAATTTTAAATCATTAGATAAATCATGACTAAAACTACCCTCATCAGGATGATCATTAAAATAAACCAATTTACCATCTAAATATATGGTAACATTATTTTCACTAATAGAATTACCTGTTATATTATTAATCACAGTACCATTAATTATTTTAGAATCATTATTGGTTGTAAAATTATATTCATCACTTAAATTAAGTAAACCAGTGGACACTAAACCAACATGTAAAGCAATAACAACAGAAGCATTATTATAATTCTCACTACCGTTATAAGTCATGGTTAAAGTGTAATTACCATTCACTAAAGTAGTGTTTAAATCAGCATTAATATAACCAATACTGTTAACATTAAACTGACCAAATTTAATTTGATCACCTGAATTATTTTTAAGAGCATAATTTACCTTAGGATTATCTATTAAAGGTTTATTAGAAATATCTAATAATGTGAAATTAGTGATGTTAATATTATCAGTAGCTATAAAATCATACTCTGTTTTATCTCCAACAAATTTACTATTCACCTTATTTAAATCCACATGAATAGTTTTACTAATTGGATTATAAGTATCATTACCAATATAAAGTAAATTAATGTTATAATCACCAGTAAGCAAATTATTTAAATCAATATTAAATTCTCCATCATTATTGGTAGTGATATTGTATGATAACTCATTAACATCAACATTAACATTAATATTTTTTAAAGGATTACCTAAAACATCAATTAATTTACCAGTGAAACCTTTATTAGGATCAGTTATATTAAAAGAATAGTTATCATTTAAATTAGTGAAGTTTGTATTGACTTTACTTAAGTTCAATACAGCATTATTATTAATAGTATTATAGTAGGAGTCATTGCCCTCATAAGTTAAACTAATATTATAAACACCAGCAAATAAAGGATTAAACTTGTTATTTGTTAAATTAATAGTGAAGTTTCCATTACTAAGAGTTGTCACATTTCCTGTTACCCCAATAGTTCCATTGGTTACATTGTAATTAATTTGTGCATTACCAATACCTGTTGCACCATTAGTTAAATTACCAGTGACTAATATATTATTATCAGTCAGTTCATAATTAAAACTATTGTTAGTGGTGGATATAAAAATACTCTTTCCAGCAGTAACAACAGCTGTTAAATTAAGATTATCAACAAGCACATTAAAAATGTAGTTATCATTTATTCCAAGAGGAGCAAGTGAATTATTAATATAATTGGTTCGTGCATCTGAACTTAAAGGAGATCTAACTGATACTGATTTACTAAGATTAATAGCTTTAGTGAAATAGGGTAGGTGAGTAGGATCAACATCTGTTGAATTATCATTAAGTTTAAGAGCATAATTAAAAACCAATGAAGTTCCTACTGGGAAGATAAAATTCTTATTAATCAATGTAGTTTTATTATTAACCGATAAACAAGCAACAAAATACTTATTAGGAACAATATTAACTTTATCCTTTAAATCATTATCACCCCACCAATTGAAATCATGAACAGCATTACCACCATTAATGTATGCATTATTACATATAAGACGATTATAACTTACATTACCTCCACGAAAGAGGTATACTCCACTACCATTATTAGTTGCAGTATTACCTGTGATATTAGAACCTGACACACTACTATTTTTATCAATGTATACTCCACCACCATCAGTTGCAGTATTACCTGTTATATTAGAAACTGTCACACTACCATTTTTATCAATGTATACTCCACCACCATAATCAGCTGCATTATTATTTGTGATAGTGCAATTTGTCACATCACCACCATTAAAAATGTATACACCACCCCCATGATATTTTTCTGCAGTATTATTTGCGATAGTGCAACCATTCATACTACCACCATTCTGAAGGTATACTCCACCACCACCACCATCTAGACCATTTACGATATTATTTGTGATAGTACAAGCTGTCAATTGTATTCCGCCACCAAAATTACCAATACGGATGTATACTCCCCCACCATAATTAGTTCCACCACTATTATCAGTTGCGATGTTATTTGTGATAGTACAATTTATCAAATTACCACCATTTACAATGTATACTCCACCACCATTATTTGCAATGTTATTTCTGATTGTGCAATTGCTTACAGTAGCAACACCATTAATAACACTAATATATATTCCACCTCCATCATCACTATTTCCTCCTGTTATTGTTATTCCATCAATAGTGGCACCATTACCTGTAATGGTAAACACTCTATTCATACCACTTGCATTCACAATTGTATTAATATCTGAAGCTTTTATAGTCAAATTTTTATTAACCTTAATATCAGCTTGAACATTATAAACCCCTCCATCTAATTCTATAACATCTCCAGAAACTGCATTATTAATGGCTGTTTGGATATTATCTTCTGGATTTATTCGTGTTGCTCTTGATGTGGAACTATTTGATCTTAATACTTCAGTTTTTAAAAAAGATATGTTTAAATCAATTGTTTTATTTTCATTAATATCAAAATCATATTGATTATCATTCATTTCTAAAATATTTAAAGTTTTAATCACACCAGAATCAGGAATAACAAAAATATCAGTATTAAAATCATAACTACTATTATTTTTCAAATTTATTCTACTTTTTTCATTATCATTAGTTAAAATAAATTCTTCCGTGACATTTCCATTTGTTTTTAAATTCACTGATATATATCCATTGGTATTATTTATTCTATGTGGAATTGCAGTTATATTAAATATTAATCCATCATCACATGTGTAAAAAGCTGAATCTGATTTATCCAATGTTGGTGCAGGAACTAATAACAATATGGTCATAGCAACTATTACCATGCTTAAAAATAAATATTTCACTCTTTTATCCCTATTCATTTTTAAACCTCGAATATTACTATTTTAGAGCATATAAACAATAAATTCTTTTTAATAATTCTTCAGAGAGTAGGACATAACTCTCTAAGACATTAACTTCTTTTATTTTTCAGTTATATTCATACAATACATTGGACATTGCTAATAATTATGGCTTTTTAAATTTTGATACTCTTAATCTTGATGGTTCAATTGCTTTAAATAGTGGTTCTAAATACAATAAAATTTATCCTGATCAATTAAAGATATTAATAAAAGCTAATGATTTAAATTTACTCTTAAATTATCATAGAACTAAAAAAGAGTACAAAAAAGAGTTAAAATGGAAAATGAAAAAATATCAAAATATGCCTATGCCAATAAAAGGTCCTCCAATTCTTCCAATACTTCCCACAATGTAAGCCATATTCATTTTATCTTGTTTAAAGAAATAACTAAAGAAATAAGTACCAGCAAGTTTAAATGGGAGGAACACAGCTGTAAAAGCAATGAATCTACCCAAATTTACTATCTTAGGCAATCTATAAGCAATTGTCAATAATCCAAATTCAATTGATATAATCAAGAAAAAAATTGCATTATTGTGTGTTATATCTGTTATAATTAAGATACCCAAATTTACAGTCGTTAAAATAATGCCAGTGATTACTTGTGCTTTAAAAACATATTCAGCTGTTTTTGCTACTATTTTACCAATCGTGACTAACTTATCTATTATTTTTGGAATTACCCCATAAACATCATAGACCAGATATGCTATCATACTTGTAAAAATAATGAAAAATAATGCTCTGTACAAAGAAGGATCAATCCACTCTCCAATATAATCAGTAATATACATTATAGCAATATCCAGTCCAGTGAAAAGACCCCAAACAATAGCCGAAGCAAGATGACCTATAACAATAGCCGATGTAGTTCCAGCTGCCACACCAAAAAACGTCAATATTTGAGTTCCTAAGGCAGTTATTAAACTTGGAGCAAGATAATTTGATACGACTAATAATGTTACAACTGCAACAATTATAACAGTTGCTATAAACCCTTGTAACCATCCAATTAATCTACCGTCAGGAGTATGAGTATATCCTAAAGTACCAGTATGAATACCATAACTAACAGAAGCTAAGATGCCTAAACCAAGTGCTATTAATAAAGCACCGGCTACTATAATTGGTGTGAAAACACCAGGAAAAAAGAAAAAAATAGTACCCAGCAATATTAAAAAAATACCTAAAGCAATTAAGGCAATTGCAAGAGTTATTAAACCAACACCTAAAGCTATTTCACTACCTTTAGGTAATTTACTTAAGACCCATTTAATCATAGCACTATTAAATAAACTATTAACAATATTTATTCCATCAAGATAAGCAACAGAATCAGGATAATCTTTATTCATAGTGAAATATAAACCAAAACCAAACAAATTACTTTTAATAAAAGAATCAACATTATTAATAAAATTAATATTATAAAGATTAATATTATAATGCTCATTAGCAAATAAACTACCACCCATATAAGCTACATTATCTTTAAATAAA
>JAITOM010000334.1 GCA_031289975.1 Methanobrevibacter sp.
TTTGATAAAGTTCTTAATAAATAACTTTTTTAAAAATAAATATTGTTAAACTATATTTATTTAAAATTATTTATATTGATTAAAATAAATTTATATTATTTAAAATTTAAAATTATAGACTTTTATAAAGTAATATTAAAAATTAAATAATTTAATAAAAAAAATTATCATCCAAAATTTAAGAACTTTTCCAAAATGACTATAATATATTTTTAAAAAAGTTAATTATAATGTTTGTAAATAATAAAGTTTTTAAATATGGATCATTATTATTAAATTCTTAATTAAAAAAATTATAATTACTATTTTTAAAAATAAAAGGATAAAAATTATTTTTAAAAAATTAATTTAATATTAATTGAAATTTTTAAAAACGGAGAATACATTCTCCTAAGTTGAAAATAAATTTTCAACAATAAGATATTTAAAAATAAATGATTAATTACAAAAATTTTTTACACCACTATATTAAGAACTTTATAAAATTCAATATATCTAAAAAAAGAAAGCTTATTTTGATTAAACTTTTCTTCTCCAGGATATTCTTAAAAGTTTGTTTTCATTGTTCGAATCTTTTTCTATCTAATAATTCTTGTCTTTTACCAGCATTCCATCCACCAGAAACAGATTTAGCTCTACCTACTTGTTGGACATATCCTGTAATTCTATCATACCATTCAACATCATCAACTTCTCCACATGTAGGGCATTTATTGTTTAATCCTTTCATTAATGTCTTACATTTAATACAGAAACTTAAAGCAGAACTATATGCCCAGAACCCGATATTTGATTTTTTAGCTATTTTATGGGTTAAACTTATTAGTGAATCTGGGTCTGAGTAAGATTCTCCCATGAACCCATGGAATATATGTCCTCCTTGTGTTAATGGATGGTATTGTTCTTCTATTTTGATTTTATCGATTATATTTGTATCGGATCCTACAGGAACATGCGAAGAATTTGTGTAATAGTTAGAACCATCTCTTCCTTGAGTGATGACTTCTTTATCAAATTGTTCTTTGTCAAGGTTTGCAAATCTATATGCTGTTGATTCAGCAGGAGTTTGAAGCACTGTCCATCTATTTCCTGTTTCTTTTTTAAGTTCTTCTGTACATTTGTTCATGTACTCTAAAACTTTTATTCCAAATTTATTGGAATCTGGATTTTCAATTCCTTCTCCAAATAAAGTAAGTAACATTTCATTTAAACCAACGAACCCTAATGATAAGGTGGAATTTTCTATTCTATAGTATAGTTCATCTTCTACTTCTTGGTTAAGGAAAGGTAATAAGTTATATTCATTAAAACATTTTAATCCATGCTCTCTTCTAATGTTTAATGTTTCAACAGCTAAATCCATATATGAGTCTAAGTATTCAAATACATCATTTTCATCGTGTGACTGGTATCCTATTCTTGGGAAGTTTAAGGTTACATAAGCAAGGTTTCCTGTTCTAAAACAATCTTTATCCCAGTCACCAGTCCAATTATCTTGAAGACAAGTTCTGCATCCCATATAATTTGCCATGTTACCTCTGTACTTAGGTAACATATTAACAAAGTAAGAAGAACCATATTTTGCAGATAGTTCATGAACTTTTCTTAAATCTTCTTCATACTCCGATTTTAAATTTTCTTTATGTAGGGTGTAAATTGTGTTTGGGAAAAGATGAGGTTTTCCTTCTGCATCTCCTTCTAAAAGAATTTCTGTAAATGCTCTTTGAATTAATTTAGTCTCTTCTTCAAAATCTCCATAAACCCCTACAACTTTTCCTTTAGGACCATAAGCTTCAACATCACTTAAAAATTTTGGGACACTAAATTCTAACCCCATACTTGTGAATGGAACCTGTGAACCTCTTGCTGCATAAGCCATGTTAAGATTGTAAATTAGCATTTGAACGGATTGTTTAATTTTATCATAACTTAAACCTCTTGCAAACGGGGCAACAAAAACATTCCAAAGGAACATTCCTTGTCCTCCAGACATATTCTGTTGTGCTGCAAGCATTATTTCTCCAGAATGATTCATTAAAGTTTCTATATGGTTAGGTGGACCTGCAACAGATGTATGGTCTCCAGCTCCATCTACCTTTAGACCATATTTGATAAATGTTCTAATATCATGTTGCATGCAGTTTAATGGTCTTCCTCCAAAGAATTCTAAATCATGAATATGTATATTCCCAGACATATGAGCATCTGCTAAATGTGATGGAAGCATATGTAATAATGCATATTGTTTTAATGCTTCATCAGCAACATATTTATGAACAGTTTCTGGATTATGTATCATATTAGCATTATCACGAGAACCATTTTGTATTAATGTAGTGATGTTATAAACAGGAATACCTAAACGAGTATATCTGCTTCTTAAATCTTCTAATCCATGTTCAACCAATTTTGCATTTACAATTTCCCTTATAATTGGTGAGGTTAAGTATTCTACATTTAATTTTTTTAATTCTTTCCATACCTGTGTTGCTATTTCAAAAGCAGTTTCTTGGGATGCTCCTGTTTCTTTTACAAGGTTATTAGCTATTTTACTAAGATCAAATGATTCTATTTTGTCTCTTGAAGTACGAACCTTTAATGCAGTATTCTCTAAGTATTTATTAGCTATTTCTTCATTTAGTTCAGATAATTCTTCATACACTATCTTTTTAACTTTTTTTGTTTTTATTCCATCATATATAGATGAAAAAACTAATGAGACTATTTCTTCAGCTTTTGATAATGGTGTTTCTACCATGACTAATGATTTAAGTAGTTTTTCACCACTAAATTTTTCTAAGATCCCATTATTCTTTTTAACATGAACTTCTTCATGGTTTAACTCATTTTCTCTTATTTTTGTTAGATTTTCCATATTTTCACATACTCCACATTAAATTATTATTATTTAAAAGTTGCAATTATTTAAAAGTTGCAATATAAGCTATGTTAAACACCATATATAAATGTTCGTTTTTATCCGAACAATTATTTTTTTTATAGAAATTATTTATGTTATAAAATAATATTATTTACTAATAAATAGCATAAATATTATTATATATTAATAAATAGCTATTAATACTTAATCTTGTATCCAATAATACTTTTTATATATAATAACTAAAAATGAATAGTAGTCATATAATAATTGTTAGTTTTATTTAGTTTATAAATCTTTTTATTTAATCTGATAAATATGATAAAAATTTGGATGTTTACATTAAAATAAATAGATGAATAAAAATCAATTTTAATAAAACATATGAAAATAGCTATGGAATTTTTAAATAACTTTGAGGATATATATTAATCTCAAATTATCATAAGATAATTTCCAAAAACCTTTTTTGTTTTTTATTATAGTCATTTTGGAAAAGTTCTTAAATTTTGGATGATAATTTTCTTTATTAAATTATTTAATTTCAAATATTAATTTATAAAAATCTATAATTTTAAATTTTAAATAATATAAATTTATTTTAATTAATATAACTAATTTTAAATAAATGTTTTTTAATAATATTTATTTTTAAGAAAGTTATTTATTAAGAACTTTATCAAAAGTACTATATTATTAACTTTTTCTATTTTCATACTTTTTCAACCATTTTTATTACATTTTCATTGCCATTTTTAAGGTTCTTATTTCCTTTTCTCGGTTAACTTCATTACTTTTCTCTGTTATTTAATTAATATTTATCATATTAGTTATAGGTTTTTATTAAGGAGTTATTTACATATTTTATTTGATCATATTCTATTATTATTTATACCTTGTTACATATACCATGTCATTGATAATATATACTATGTTAACAATTTAATTTTTAATTTCAAAGGTTTATATAGGTTAATTTAGATATCCTTTAGTCATGATAGGAAAATTAGGATTTTTAGGCAAATCTAAGCAAAAAATTAATCTCGGCCTCAATAGTTTAATTA
>JAITOM010000361.1 GCA_031289975.1 Methanobrevibacter sp.
ATAAAATTAAATATTTTATTTTTAAAAATAAATAATTTTATAATTTTATTTATGAAATTGATAATTTAAAGATATTTTTAAAAAAATCATTACTTAAAAACATTTTTTAGTTCACTATAATCAAAATTTTATTTTAAAAAGTATAATAATCAAAATTTTTAATAAAACAGACATATATTGATTTTAAATTAAAAAATATTTATTTTAACATAATTTAATAAATAATCTATTCCCACCCATACTTTAAATTTAAAAAAATTAAATAAAAATAAGAAAAATAAAAATAAATTAATTTTTAGATTTTTTCATTTCAGTGTATCCACATTTGCCACAGGCATATCTATCACCATGATCTGCCATGAATACACCATTTGAACATCGAGGACAGAATGAATTTTTCCTGGTCAATTTATCCCCATCAACTTGATAAACACTTGATATTTTCATAATTATCTCTCCATTTAATAAAGTAATTTAAATTCTAAATCTAATTAACATCCCATTTATTTTTCATCAGAAGTAGCTTTATCTTCATTAGAAGTGGTTTTCTCATCATCAGGATTGCTTTCTTCTTTAGAATTAGTTTCTGGTTCTTTATTTTTTTCAATTATATGTTTTGGTTCAATACTTTCTAAATCTTCTTTAGAATCATAGAACTTAGCATATCCAGTAGCCTTTGCTTCACCATAGTTAGGTTGAAGAGAATCAATGACAAGTAATTCTTTTTTTGTATCAAGCAATGTTACTAACTTATTTTTAACATTTAATATTTTAGGTGTTGTTTTACCAGTATATATACAATCAAACTTAACTTCAGTTCTATTTAACACTTTATTTTCTTTTTTTTGAATTATATCTATTTCCATAGTATCTTAACCTTATATTAATCATTTAACATTCGCTTTGATTTTCTTCTTAGCTATGTTTATTATGGTTATCTTAACCTTATATTAATCATTTAACATCAAACATTTCAATATATTTTTCAGCTTTTTCTTTAATATCAGAAATTCTAAGAATGACTAAACCTTGATTAGGTTGTCCATATAAAATAATTCCATAATCAGGAGCCATTAAACAGCAAGGAAGTACAGCAAGATCCTCTTCCCCATTAACAACTATAAGTTGGTTTTCATTAACTGATTTTTTAATAGCGAGATCTATGGTTTCCCATAGTTGGTCGGTTATGGTTCCTGGTGGGTTATTAACCTTAAAAACATTTTCAGTATAATTTAAATCTATATTATGTAGTTTTCTTTGAATAGAATTATCAATAATAGCTAAATTAGGGGTTAAATTATTTTTAAGAAGATTTATTGTGGTTTCATCACCCACAGAGATAAAGAACTTAGATTTTTTAATCAGTTTAATGGCATCTTCAAAATTAGGGAATAATTGTCCCATAGGCTTTTTTAAAATTCTTCTTAATTCTTCTTTTAAAATTAACACCATTTAACCTCAAAATAAATAGCTATAATTATCTAACTCTTAATGAATATTCTCCAGCTAAATTTATATTCAATTCTTTAGCAATATCTGAATTATTTGGATCAACGACCACTAAAAATCCACTCCAATTTGTAGATGTTGGTTTGTTACAAACAGGACAAATTTCACTATGTGATATTCTATTGCATGAAACGCATGATTTTTCACTCATTTAACCTGCTCCTTATTAATTTGCGGATTTCTTCTTAGTTGAAGATTTTGGTGCAGCCTTTTTTTTCTCTGCTTCAATCCATTCTAATTTTCCTAAGCCAATTTGTCTCATTGTAAGACCTATTTTAGTATCTTTAGTTGTTTTACCTTTAATACTAATTGCAACTATTCTGGCTCTTACACTATCACCTTCTTCAAGAAATTTATTAGATTCTTTTCCAAGAAGAGCACCTCTTTTACCATCATAGTTAATATAATCATCTGTTACCTGAGAAACATGAACTAATCCATCCATAGGACCAAATCTTACAAATGCTCCGAACTCAGAAATTTCAATAACATATCCTTTAATAATTTCTTGTATCTCTGGTTTGTAGAATATTGCATTAAAAATAACATCATGATAAGCAGCACCATCACCCATGATAATTTTACCTTCGCCAATTTCTTCTACATCGTTAACACTCACTAATAAACCTAAATTTTTATCCAATTCCCCATTGTATGTTTCATTTAAAGTTTCAATAACTACTTCTTCAAGAGGATCTTCAAATTTGTAAGGTGGAATTCTTACAGTATCTTGAATTTTTGATAAATAATACAAATAAACACCTCATATTAATGGTAAAATAAATCGTTGATTATTATATTAATAATATATTTTATTAAAAATATTAAATAAAATTAGTATTAAATCAATATTTTTCTTTATATAATTCAATTGAACGAATAACTTCTTTTTTAGCAGATTCAGCATCTTCCCAACCAAGAACTTCAGTTTTTTTACTTTCTAAATTTTTGTAAGTTTTGAAAAATTCGGATATTTCATCCAAAACATGAACAGGAACTTGAGAAATATCAACAATATCTTTATACTTTGGGTCATCGACTGGAACAGCTAAAACTTTATAATCCTTATCTCCACCATCAATCATCTTCATTATTCCAATTGGTCTTGATTCAATTACACACCCTGGAAATGTAGGTTGGTCAATTAAAACCATAATATCCATCGGATCTCCATCATCATAAATGGTTTGTGGAATAAATCCATAATCAGCGGGATAAACAACAGATGAATATAAAACTCTATCTAATGCAAAGGATTCAATATCTTTATCATATTCATATTTATTTTTTGAACCTTTAGGAATTTCAACAATTGTATTTAATTTCTCAGGAATATCTGATCCTGGATTAAGTTCACTCCATAAATTCATTTTTTCACCTTATATAATTTTTAATATAATTATTTCTTATAATATCATTATTTCTTATAATATCATAAAAATTTTCAATAATATTTATTCTCTCAAATGTGTGGTGTATACTTATCATTTCAAATGTATATTCAATATTAAACTTGATTAAAACGATATTATCAGTGCATTAAATTAAAAGTTAATGAAAATATAGTAAAATAATTTAATGTCCTAATCAAATTTAATTATTAGAAAACTTTTGCATTGATATAGTATCATGAGCTTATTTATTTTTTAATAATTAATATTTTATATATGAATATAATAATTTTTATGAACATTAATTAATTTATATTTTATACAATGCTGTCAACTTAAGAAAATTATTTTTTTTAAACTTGGATTGAAATTAAAAATAGAGATTCTATAAACAAGATTTTAGATAGAAATTTTAATCAAAAATTCTTAAGTTGACAGCATTGATATTTTATAGTCATTATGGAAAAGTTCTTAAATTTTAAAATGATAATTTTTTTTTTATTAAATTAGTATAATTTTAAATATCCAGTTATAAAAATCGAGGGTGTAAACTTTTATGGAGGTTTATCAAAATTTAAGGTTTTCTTTATATATAAAAATCCGAAATTTGCAAAACCTCCATACTTTTTGACATCCTCTAAAAATCTATAATTTTAAATAATATAAATTTATTTTGATTAATATAAATAATTTTAAATTAATATTTTTTAATTATAGTGTTGAAAAAAATGTTTGTAATTAATCATTTATTTTTAAATATCATAATTTTAAAAATTTCAAATTAATATTAAATTAACTTTTTAAATAATAGTTTTTATTTCTTTATTTTTAAAAATAATAATTATAATTTTTTTAATTAAAAATTTAATAATCATGATTCATTTTTAAAA
>JAITOM010000120.1 GCA_031289975.1 Methanobrevibacter sp.
TTTTTATTTCTTTAAATTATTTAAATTAAATTTAAAAGAGTAAATATTAATATTTAAAAAAATTAATTTGCAAAAATTTTTTGAATTAATATAAAAAATTAATTATACAAAACACTATAATCCAATCATAAACATCTATTTTTTTTCATTCCAAAGAAGTTAATGGCTTGCACTAATTCTCTAAATTCTTCTAATTCTTTTTCAATAACTTGTTCTTCAGTTAAAGTTCCACTCATTTCTCCATCAACACTTAATTTATTAGGACCTCTACCAACAATTCTTTCTTTTCCATCCTTAGAGAAGATTCTTTCAGCATCTAAACTATGAACAAAAGACCTTCCTGGAATTATAACAGCATCCTTAACTTCAGATAAATCAATATCTTCAAGATCATCCTTTGTTATTAAACAAGCTATTTCTTTCTCTGTAGATATCACATTAACATTAGTGGCTTCAATTTTTTCAAAAATTTTAGCAATATATGGACCAGCTATTTTAGATGAAACTACTGTAGCTTCGCCAGTCACATCCTGAATAAATTGTAAATATATTTCATTTCCACTTTTAGCTATTGCAAAAGGAGCATTAGTTTCAGGGTCAAAAACAGGAGTTCCAGTCACTCTAAGATTAAATTGAGAATTAATTTCTTTTACCAAATCTTTAAATTCATTCACACTATGTGTCTTAACACCATTAAGAATAGGTGCATTTTTAAGTATGAGTCCTTGATTAGTTGTATTTGCAAATCTCATTAAAATCATTGCCTTAACACCCCAACTTTCAAGATCTCTACAAGTTTTTAATAAAACATCTCCATCATTTACTCCTGGAATTATAACCGATGCTCCATGAACCTCAATATTTTCTGAAAAAATTTTCAATGCTTTTAAGGATTCGTTAGGATTTGAATCATTAACCCATTCTTTTCTAAGTTTATAATCCGTACTGAAAACTGTATAAGTTACTTCATCCACCCCGTTATTAATTAATGTCTTAGCTATTTCTCCATCATCAAATCCTTTTCCACTTGTATAACCAAGATGAGTATTTAAACCAAATTGATTTAATGTAGCTGTTAATTCATTTAGATGAGGATAACAACTAACATCACCTCCTCCACTAATATTTATTTTTAGGTTCTGATTCCTATAGTTTCCTAACATTAAAGTATTTTGTACTTCACTCATAACTACAAATGGAAGTTTAAAATTATTTTTAGACTCTCTTAATTCTTCTCCACAACGTGAACAACCAATTTTTCCAGGAGAACAACTAACACAACCCAAAGGTTCTATTTCTTTAACTCTTTTAAAATAACAGTATTTACAAAACCCTTTGCAATTTACTCCAGGAATACCACCTATATCTGCTACAACCTGCATTTTAATCATTTATTTCTTTTTTAAATATACTATGAATTAATGTTTATTTAATCCATTTTGTTATTTCATATACTTATACTTTTTTCTACTATTTTTCTTGTTTTTTCAATTAATTTTTTATTTTAATAAATTTTTTTATCTTCATACCAATTCATCAAGCTTTAAATATAATAATATTGTTTATTTAGGTTCATATTCAAAATATAACTAATTACAACATATACTTCATTTTTTATAGTTTATGACCAAACATCTTTATAATTAAATGAGAGAATATTATTATGAAAAACAACCCTCTAAATTAATAACAATAATGAATTGAATAAAAGATTTATTATCCTGTAATAGAAGTTAGGTAAAAATTTATCATTCGAATTTTTCACAACCCCTAAAAAAGTTCATAAAAGAATATATATTAATACTTAAATAATCATAATTAACATGTTGAATTTAAAGAAATAGAATTTAAAGAAAAATTAATAATTTAATGAATTTAAAGAAATAATATAAAAAATTAAGAATGATTAAGTGATTCTATGCATACAGTTGATATATTAGTTGAAGCTTTACCATATATAAAGAACTTCCATACCAAAAAGATAATGATAAAGTATGGTGGTCATGCAATGATTGATGATAATGTAATGTCATCTACAGTAGAAGATACTGTTCTTTTAAAGTATGTTGGAATGCAACCTGTTATTGTTCATGGAGGAGGTTTAGAAATCACACGATCCATGCATAAATTAGGTAAAAAACCTAAATTTATTCAAGGATTGAGAATTACAGATGAAGAAACAATGGAAATAATTAAAATGGTTTTAGTTGGCAAGATTAACACTAATCTTGTTTCAAAAATAGGTTTGCATGGTGGAAGAGGAATTGGATTCTCTGGAAAAGATACTAATTTAATCACAGCAAATAAAAAAGCCCCACAAAAAATTAAAAATAATGAAACTGGTAAAGAAACCATTGTTGATTTAGGTTTAGTTGGAGAGATAGAATCTATAAATTCTGAAATCATTGAATTACTTACAAAAAATCATTACATTCCTGTAATATCTCCTATAGGTATAGATACTCATGGAGATACATTGAATCTAAATGCAGATACTGTAGCTGGAGAATTAGCATCAGAGATTAATGCCGAGAAATTAATTATTTTAACTGATGTTCCAGGTGTTTTAGAAGATCCTGAAGATCCAAAAACCTTGATAAAAAAAATTAGCTTGGATGAAATTGATGATTTAATTGTAAAAGGAATTATAACTGGGGGTATGATTCCAAAAATAGAAACAGCTGTTAATGCTATTAAAGGAGGTGTAAAATCAGCCCATATTATTGACGGTAGAATTAAGCATTCAATTCTTCTTGAGATATTTACTAAAAAAGGTAGTGGAACAATGATAAGTAAATAGCTATTTTTATATAATACAATCTAAATTATACACCTTTAAAACATTAACATCATGAATTTGAAATGCATCTTCTTCAGTTAAAATTCCTTTTTTAATGAAATCTAAAGTTCTTTTTGGTACTGTTTTAGGACCTAATACAGCTCCAGGTCTTGTTTTATCATCTAAAAAGTCTGTTTCAATTAAAAAGTTATTTCCTTTCTTTATTGATTTTTTTATTATCTCTTTATTTGCAATAATTGATGGTGTGAGTCCAAAGTTCTCATTTTCATTTATGTAAGCACCAGAGAAATGTTTAATCACTTTTTCTCTTTTTAATCCTACTTCATCGGCTAAGAAAGCAAACTCCTTAAATTCATTTTCAGTAGCTGTTTCAGTGTGTAATTGAACAGGGCATTGAATATCTTTAGCTAATTCCATACCATACTTCATTATTAAATTTTGATATTTAAGTTCTTCTTCACTCACCATATAATGAGGTCTTCCAATTTCTCCAATAGCTATTGTTTTATTCTCATTAACTAAATAAGCACTATAATCTAAAGCTTTCTTCATGATTTCATAAGCTTCTTCAAAAGATTTTCCTTTCCTTAATAAATTTGAATATTCGCCTGGGTGAACACCACAAATTGAGAATGCTCTAACTTTAGTATTTTGATTAATATCTTCAACATATTTTATTCCTAAATCCATCCATTTTTTAAAATTAAAATCATTGTTAAGTGGATCTGAAGGTTTATTTGGAATGATCATAGTTCTACCACCAGCATTATAAAATAGTTCAGCTGTTTTTACAGGTCCATAACCGTTAACTGGATCTACATGGATATGATTATCTGTAATTGGAATTTCATTAGGATTAGCATTCATATTTGATCTTTCGTTTGTTTAAAATAGTTATAATGAATTTTAATTTATATTAATGATATTTTCAGTTAAATTAAATAATATAAAAATATTTGTTTTAATTATCTAATCAGAATTAATGGGTGTGTCAAAAATCCCATGGTAATTTAAATTTTTCCATAGTTTACCTCCCATTCCTCTCGTTGAAGATCCAAATATATTGTCAACCCACGGATCTGTTTTATAAATCTTTTTCAAATGTCTTGGAATACTCACACCAAATTAATCCTGATGAACATAATGTTCTTTAAAACATTATTTATATCTTAAATCACATTAATCCAAGCAGCACCTTCTCTATGCCATTTTCCAAAATATTCTTTGATTTCTACATCAAATAATTTAATTTTACTATTAGTTTTCTCTAACCCAGCAACATAATATATATTCTCTGAAAATTTACAGTTCACTGATTTAACAGAGGCATATGCTGATACATCATTCAAAATATATCTATATCTCACACCACCGTATGACGATGGTGCATGCACCGAAATTGTCTTTCCAACTTTTACATTATATTGTTGATTCTTATCAGCAGCACTTACACTATTGATAGCTATTGTAGCAGTTAATGATATAACACATATTATACTGCTAATATTTTTCAAATTCATAACTTATTTCAACTCCATTATTTATACTATTATTTTATAATTCATGGTAGTCTGTTTTTATATTTATTCAAACCTGTCATTTTAGATCTGTCATTTTTAACAAAAAATTTTAATGCTTAATATGTTAATTAAATATTAATTTACATCCAACACTTAAATCTACATCCAATATCAAAAGTATTAAGATACCAATTGATAATTTTTCTTAATATCTTAATTCTAAATAGCATTCGCATTATACCCTTTTTCATACTATCTCCAAATTTTGAATTTTTCATTATCTTTTTTAATTTACTATATTCTAATATAGTTATCAACAATTATTCATAATATAAGTGATCAACAATTATTTTTCAATGAGAAAAATTTGTATAGTTCTATATAATTTGTATAGTTCTATATAAAATGTAGAACTAACAAATCCTATGAAATAATGCATTTTTTCCTATTATTTCATGATTAATACCCAATCTAATAAATATTAATAAATTAAAATATAATAAAAATTTTATAACAATTGTTATATTTTATATCATATATAAAGGTTACTGTGCGACAGGATAGGGTCTCTATTCTTCATTAATTAATTCAGTGAAATATTGTTAAATATTTTAATCCCAGTTGTGTGGGATTTTCTCCCCAAAAACTCTTAAACAAGTGATTGGTTAAGAGGTTGCATGATGAAAATGTCTAATTAACTATAAGTACCCATATAGTTAAGGGATAGAGAAAGAATGACAAGGCTAACGATAAGTGAACAATTATAAGCAATAGGTGGGATACAGCACATTTTTTTTAGGTTACTATTGTCTTGCAAATAGGAAATAAGTAGTCGGAACATACTTAATAGTTCACAACCCATATATTTGCCGGTGTAATGATTGATCCTAAATCATTCGTATCTGAGAAGAGATTAACCTGATAAGCCTCAAGAAGTCCTTAAAAAAAAACAGGAATATTCTGTTCTTGTTTTTAGGTAGGTTTGATTGTAAAATGATAACTAATACTCTTCTGGAGGTAGAGGATATTGAAGTAAGCGAATGCCGTTATTAATCGAAAGATAGCAGGAAATCGAAGAATACAATAACTGTGAACGGATACCATTCCTTGTGAGTGGAATAGAAATATTGCTGAATTTCAATTGATGTATAGAAACTGGGCAACAATTCCAAAATTAATGAAAAAACCATTGTTTTTTCTATGTTTATGCATGACTACATGTATATAGGGCATGCCTTTTATATCAATTTATAGCATGAAAAAATAATTGTTGTCCAGTTTCTATAAATTAATCAAGATGAATTAATAATACATTAAATTCAATAACTATAAGTGATTTCATGGATAAAATAGGAAATTTAATATATGCTGGAAAAGCTAAAGATGTTTATGATTATGAAGATAATAATAAAGTTGTTGTTAAATTTAGAGATGATATTACTGCAGGAGATGGTGAAAAAAAAGATAGTCTTGTGAAAAAAGGATATTACAATTGTTTAATATCATCAAAGCTTTTTGAAGTTTTAGAAGAAAGTTCTATAAAAACACAATATTTAAAATTATTAAAACCAGAGTATATGCTATCAAAAAAACTTAAAATGATTCCTTTAGAAGTGATTTCTAGAAATTTAGCCACTGGTAGTTTACTGAGAAATTTTCCTTTTCAGGAAAAACAAAAACTTGAACCTCCA
>JAITOM010000195.1 GCA_031289975.1 Methanobrevibacter sp.
TACTCTTTTAAATTTAATTTAAATAATTTAAAGAAATAAAAATAATTTCTGATTGCAAATATTTAATTGAATTTTAAATAAATTAATATATAAATAAAAGAAAATAATTTTGCAAAACACTATATAAGTTTCAATAATTTAAAAAAATCTTCTAAACTTAAAAGGATTTCTGTGGTGGTGATGATCATTGTGATGATGAAAATTAGCACACTGATGGTCATCCATAAATGGGAAATCTTTATTATCAATATTTTCATCATATATTGTTTTCATTGAACTAATAGCTATTTCTTTTAGAAGATCCATAATTATTTCTTTATTATCTCCTTTAAAATTTTTATAAATAGATTTTTCCCAATCTTCATCTATTTTTTCAATTTTTTTAGCTATTTCTTTCCCTTTATCAGTTAAAACCACCCCATATTTTCTCCTATTGTTTGGATCAACTGTCCGTTGGATAATATTTTCGTCATCTAATTTACGCAGTGATTTAGCAGTAGTTCCCCTACTTAACAATAGATGATGAGCTATTTCTTCTTGAGAAGGATTTTCATTCATTTTCAAAAGTAAAATAAATCTAATCTGTCCATGAGTAATATTTAAATCTTGAGTTCTGTGTATTAAATAGTTGTTATATCCTTTATAAATAAATGATATCAATTCAACCATTACAGAATCATCAAGACCCCAATTTTTAAATTCTTTAATAAAATCCATTAAAATTCACCTAATCTCCTTAACTTAATAATAAATATATTAATCTAAATTATAATGGTTTTGATAAAGTTCTCAATAAATAACTTTTTTAAAAATAAATATTAATTTAAAATTATTTATATTGGTCAAAATTTATTTATATTATTTAAAATTTAAAATTATAGATTTTTATAAAGTGAAATTTAAAATCAAATAATTTAATAAAAAAATTTATAATTCAAAATTTAAGAACTTTTCCAAAATGACCATAATTACTTCACTAATTAATTTTATTATTAATATATCGTATATCCAATATAAATGTTTCTATGTGAAATTGTTAACTATGGAAATATAGTTAGAATATAATGTTAAATTAATACTTTAAATAATTTTTATTGTTCATTTTTGACTATAACCTATGAATATCATATTTTTTAAATATACACGATATAATATTAATTATTTTAAAAGTTAATATAAAAATATTGAATTATTATATTAATATAGAAGATTCCTGATTAATAATTATTTATAAATTCTTAAACACTTACCTTATGAAAAACAGCAAAAAATATATGTATCAGAAGAATATATATAAACTACAAATAATGGGAGCTTTTAAAATGAAAAAATTACCTTTAGGAATACAAACATTTTCGCAAATAATCGAAGAAGATTATTTGTATGTAGATAAAACAAAATACTTGTATGAAATAGTTAAAAAAGGAAAATCATATTTTTTATCAAGACCTCGAAGATTTGGAAAATCATTGATTGTAAGTACTTTAAAAGAGATTTTTAAAGGAAATAAAAAATTATTTGAAGGTTTGTATATTTATGATAAGTGGAATTGGAATGAAAAATATCCTGTAATTCATTTAGATTTAAGTAAAGTTATAAATAAAAATGTTGAACTGTTAGAGGCTCGTTTAATTAAAGTGATTGAAGGTATTGCTTTAAGTTTTTCAATTAATCTTAATAATATTGATTCACAAGGAATGTTAGATGAATTAATTACTAAATTATATGATTCATTTAATCAAAAGGTGGTTATTTTAATTGATGAATATGATACTCCTCTTATTGATAATATGGAAGATAACGAAGTGTTTGATACTAATCGTGAATTTTTAAATAGTTTTTATAAAGTTTTAAAGTCCAATGACGAGTATCTAAAGTTTATTTTTTTGACTGGTGTTTCAAAGTTTTCTAATGTATCTATTTTTTCTGGACTAAACAGTCCTAGAGATATTAGCTTATCAAAAGATTTTGTAACAATATGTGGATACACACAAAATGAATTAGAAAAATATTTCAAGGATTATATTAAATTAATAGCTAATGAAGAATCAATTACATATGATGAAGCTTTAAATGATATAAAGTGTTGGTATGATGGTTATAGTTGGAATGGTAAAGATAATGTTTACAATCCATATTCAACATTGTCTATGTTTTTAGATGAAGAATTTGGTAGCTATTGGTTTCAGACTGGAACTACAACTTTTTTAATGGAAAAGTTAAAAAAAAATAACAATTTAATTCCAATCATCAATCCTAATCCCCATAATAAAATTGATTTGATGAATTTTGAGATAGGAAATACTGATATGATCCCATTACTCTTTCAAACAGGTTATTTAACAATCAAATCAGTAGAAAAATATGATCGAGAGAAAAATTACATTCTATCTTTTCCTAATAAAGAAGTTAAAGATTCATTTGGTAAATACCTATTGAATGCATATACAAACTATTCTAATGGAGAATTAAATTCATTAAAAAGAACTATCTTAAAACAAATCCATAGTTTAGATAACGAAGGTTTAAACAAATCTTTTGAAATATTATTATCTCAAATCCCATATCAACTACATATCCCACAAGAAAGCTACTATCATAGCCTCTATATAGCATGGTTATTTGCTCACGGTTTTAACATTAGAGGGGAAGAATCCATATCCGATGGAAGAATCGATGCCACCTTAGAAGAAAAAGACACGGTGGTCATTGCAGAATTCAAACACTCCACTGAAAAAGAAGAAAATGGAAAAATAATAAAAGCAAAATCACTACCCACCTTATTAGATGAAGCAATAAACCAAATATATGAAAAAAAATACTATAAAAACTACTACAATAAAAATAAAATAATTTTACTTGGAGTAGCTGTATCAAATAAGAAAATAGCTAATAGGATAGAATTATTAAAAAAGGATTAAGGTATTTATAAATTCAATTCTATTATAGTATGACACCTATTTTGGCAATATAATTTTCAATCTAATTTTAGTGAATGATTTTTTATTGGCTAAATCATAGAAATTTTTCTTTCATACATTACAAATGTTTGCCAACAAATAGGTTTCCTACTATAATAAAATTTAAGAGGTTTTAAAATGAAAATATTAATCAATGGAAAATATTATCAAAAAAATGAAAAAATAGATATTATAAATCCATACAATCAAAAAATTATTGATAATGTTCCTAAATGTGATAAAAATGATGTTAAAAAAGCCATTAAATATGGAAAAAACTCACAAAAGATATTAAATGAATGGTCAGCATATAAAGTATCAAATGGATTATATTCTGCTTATGAAGATTTGAGAAAAGAAAAAAAGAAAATAGCTAAAACAATTACTGCGGAAACTGGTAAACCAATTAAAGATTCTATTGTGGAAATGGAAAGATCCACTGAAACATTAAAGTTATCGGCTGAAGAAGCAAAAAGAATTTAATTTATAAATACCTTAATCCTTTTTTAAT
>JAITOM010000234.1 GCA_031289975.1 Methanobrevibacter sp.
TTTTTTAAAAATAAATATTATTAAAAAATAGCAAAAATTAGAAATTTTTTGACTTATAAAATCATAGATTTTATAAATATTAATTTAAAATTATTTATATTAATTAAAATAAATTAAAATATAATTATATTATTTAAAATTTAAAATTATAGATTTTTATAAACCGATATTAAAAATTAAATAATTTAATAAAAAAATTATCATTTTAAAATTTAAGAACTTTTTCATAAGGACTATAAATAATAAATTATGGATAAAAATTAATATCTAAACATTATATCTATTTATCAACAACTATTGTATCTACTCTATTAATTAAAAATAAGATTTATATTCTACGAATTCTTTAATTATTAGAAATAATATTTTAAGATTATTTGAAAAGGTAATAACTATGGAAGCATTCATATCACTTTGTATTGGTGGCTTTGTAGCATTTGATAAAAATCTTAAAATAATTGATTATGAAAGCTTTAAAGATAATGAAATTCATTTAAAGATAATAGAAAACTTAAACAATGAAATCTTAGATGAAGAAATAAATATTATAAATAAAATATCTAATGAATATTCAATAATTAACATCGAATCAAATAAAAAGCTTTCTGATTATAAAACAAATATTAATGATTTAAATAATCTTGAAATAAAATTAAACACTACGAATATTGGAGGTGAATATCTAAGAGAAAATTTAGAAAAGATTTTATTGTATATTGGTTTTGAAAGTAAAGAAAAAGTAAGAAAAATGATTGTGGATAATCATAATAGAATAGCAAGATTAAAAATGAAAGAATCTTCTCAAGAAGAGGATAAATTACTTATTCAGAGTATAAATGCTATTGATGAAATTGATGAAGCTGTTAGTAAACTTGTAGAGAGAATAAGAGAATGGTACGCAATTTATTTTCCAGAACTTGAAATAATCCATAAGAATGAAACTTATGTTAAATTAATAGCTAATATCGGAGATAGAGAGGAAATAATAAAAAATCATCTTGAAGAACATGAAATATCTATTGATGTTAGTAATGGGGCGGATATTGAAATTGAAGATCTTGAAATGGTTAAAGGTTTTGGAAAATCTATAAAAAGTTTGCAGGAATCAAGAAAAGCTATTGATGAATATATTGATATTAAAATGAATAAAATAGCTCCAAATTTAAAAAATTTAGTGGGTTCTTCACTTGGAGCCAAATTAATTGCTCATGTTGGAAGCATGAAAAAATTAGCTCTCTATCCATCAGGAACTATACAGATATTGGGTGCTGAAAAAGCATTATTTAGACATTTTAAAACTGGAGAGAATCCTCCAAAACATGGAATAATTTTCCAACATCCTAATGTTAGGACTTCAAAATGGTGGGTTCGTGGAAAAATAGCCAGAACACTCGCTTTAAAAATATCTCTTTCAATTAGAAAGGATTATTTTAATGGAAACTTAGATGAGAAAATTAAGGAAGATTTTATAGAAAAAATAGAAAAAATTAAAAAAGATAATCCTTTTCCAAAAAAATCAAGTAAAAAATTAAAAAAGCCTAAATCTAAAAATAAGAAGACTAAAAGAAAAGGCAAAAAATAATTGTAAATGAAGAATATAAATCAATTGGTAGAATTACTAAAGATGTAATTCTTAATGAATTGTTTCATTCATTGATGAACTTGAAATTAATATAATGAATGAACTTTAAAAGATTGGAGAACAGTGATTAAAATTTAAATGTTTGATTAAATTATCACAATGAGGATTGGACTAATGGAAATCTATTTAAAAGAAGATCAAATAGCTACTAAAAATTTATCTCCAGGATTAAGAGTTTATGGGGAGAAATTAATAATTGAAAATCAGCTTATAAATGATAGTGAAGTTGAAACTGAATATAGGCTTTGGAATCCTTATAGGTCAAAGTTAGCAGGAGCCTTATTAAATGGAATGTCAAAATTAAATCTTAAAAATGATTATAAAATCCTATATCTTGGAGCATCAACTGGAACAACGGTTTCTCATATATCAGATATTATCTATGATGGTTTAATATATGCTGTTGAATTTTCGCCAGTTACAATGAGAAAATTAACAAGATTAGCAGATCATAGACAGAATATAGCTCCAATATTGGCTGATGCTAACAAACCAAAGAATTATATTAGTTTAGTTGAAAAAGTAGATTTTATATATTGTGATGTTGCCCAACCAAACCAAAGCGGCATATTCATGAATAATATTAACTTATTTTTAAAAGAAGAAGCAAATGGATTAATTACTATTAAAGCTCGTAGTATTGATGTTAGTAAAAATCCGAAAAAAGTTTTTAAAGAAGAAGAAAAAAAATTAATAAATAGAGGATTTAGAATTTTAGAGAAAATAAAACTTGAACCTTATGAAAAAGACCATCTTGCTCTATTAGTTGAGAAAATTCTATAATATAAATCATTTTCTATTGTTATTAAAAAAGATTAATAAATTAAAAATTTCAAATCATTTAAATAGCTATTAAAAATAGTAAAATATTTTGTTTAATTTTAGTAAAATTTTATTGCAAACATTTAAATATAATCAAAATAAAAACATTTAATATTATAATATTATTTATTAAAAACTTATTCTATAAATTAATTTGAGCATATAAATAATTATTATTCTATATTTTTATCTATTGAATATCTTATTTATTTAGATTAGTTATTATTTCTTTAAATAAGTTTATTTTCAGATGATATAATAATTATATGGAAATTTTATCAAATGTTGGTGATACAATGAAAATTCCAAAAGAAAGAAGAACATATTGTCCAAGTTGTAAGAAACATACTGTTCATGAAGTATTAATTGCAAAAAAAAGAAAAGCAAGTGAATTAAAATGGGGTCAAAGACAATTTAGAAGAGTCACTGCTGGTTACAGAGGTTATCCAAGACCACTACCTTCAGGAAACAAACCTGTCAAAAAGTTAGATTTAAGATTAAAATGTAAAGAATGTGGGAAATCACATATAGGCTCATCATTTAGAACAGGAAAAATAGAATTTATAACTCAATAGGTGATATAATGGTAATACATAGAAAAGGACAGTTTTTAAGAGTTCGATGTTTAGATTGTGATAATGAACAAATTGTTTTCAACAAAGCAGCATCCAATGTTAAATGTATTATTTGTGGAAAAACAATTGTTAAGTCTTTAGGTGGAAAATCTAAAATCATGGCTAAAATCACTGAAGTAATAAGATAAATTAAAGTAATAAAATAAGTTTTTATTAATTAAAAAACTATTTTTACAATTTTTTTAATATATGGTGGTTTTGATAAAGTTCTTAATAAATAACTTTTAAAAATAAATATTATTAAAAGATATTAACTTAAAATTGTTTATATTAATCAAATTATATTTATATTATTTAAAATTTATAGATTTTCATAAGGTGATATTTAAAATTAAATAACTTAATAAAAAAAATTATCATTTTAAAATTTAAGAACTTCTCCATAAGAATCATATTAATTTATTTCTTAAATTAATAAAGCAAATTTTAAAATTTAAAATAATTTTTTTATTACTACTAATTTATAGGGGGTTGAATAAATGGTAAGAAAAAGTCATGAGTGGCCAAAGGAAGGTGAACTTATAGTAGCTACGGTATACAAAGTTTTTAACTATGGCGCATTTGCAAAACTTGAAGAATACCCAGATAAAGAAACATTTATCCATATATCTGAAGTTTCAGCAGGATGGGTTAAAAATATCAGAGATTATGTTCGTGAAAATCAAAAAATTGTAGCACGTGTATTACGAGTAACCCCAAAAAAAGGGCATGTGGATGGTTCTCTAAAAAGAATAAGAGAAGATCAAAGAACAAAAAAAATTCAGCAATGGAAAATAGAACAGAAAGCAGAAAAATTTTTAGAATTAGTTGCTAAAAGTTTAAATAAAGATTTAAACAAGGCTTATGAAGAAGTAGGCTATGAGCTTATGGATATTTTTGGAGATATTTATGGTGCATTTGAAAGTTCTGCAGAAGAAGGAGCATCTGTTCTTATAGATGAAGGGATTAATGAAGATTGGGCAAAAGCTATTGCAGAGATAGCTGCTAATAACATAAGTCCTCCAGAAGTTCAAATAACAGGATATATTGATTTACAGACTTATGCACCTAATGGTGTTGAAATTATTAAAGAAGCTCTTAAAGCTATTGAAAGTGATGATATTCAAGTAAGAACTATTGGAGCTCCAAGATATAGGGTCACAGTTAAATCTCCTGACTATATAGTGGCTGAAAAGATTTTAAAAGATTCTACTCAAAAAGCTATTAAAATCATTGAAAAATCTAAAGGAACAGGAGAATTTTTACGTGAATTAGAGTAATCTAATTTGTGCTCTTCCGTCTATTATTTTTATCAAATTTCTAAGTTTTAGATTAAATTTCGGGGGATTAACTAATTAAATTAATTTTAAACAACTTAAATATTTTTAATAGATATAATGGGTGGTGTAAAATTAGCATGGATTTTTACAGTTAAAAAATTAAGAAAATCGAAGACTTTTCGTTTCTAACTTTAAAAAATATAAAATTAAGAAAACATGCTAAAAATTTGATAACATGTATATGGTCTAAATTTTTTCTGCCTAAAAATTAAAATTGGATTTAAATCTCCATCCTCTTTTTATAGTGCAATATAATGTTTTGTTAAATTATTTTCTTTTTATTTATAGTGTTTTGTATAATTAATTTTTTATATTAATTCAAAAAATTTTTTGCAAATTAATTTTTTTAAATATTAATATTTACTCTTTTAAATTTAATTTAAAGAAACAAAAATAATTTTTGATTGCAAATATTTAATTGAATTTTAAATAAAGAATTTTAAATAAATTAATATATAAATAAAAGAAAATAATTTTGCAGAACACTATGTATAGTCATTATAGAAAAGTTCTTAAATTTTAAAATGATAATTTTTTTTATTAAGTTATTTTAATTTTAAATATTATTTCATGATAATCTATAATTTTAAATAATATTAATATATTTTAATTAATGTAAATAATTTTAAATTAATATTTATAAAATCTATGATTTTATAAGTCAAAAAATTTCTAATTTTTGCTATTTTTTAATAATATTTATTTTTAAAAAAATTATTTATTAGAATGTTATCAAAACCGGCACTGTAAAAAGAGGATGGAAATTTTCATTTTCATTTTTTGCGATTTTCAAAAACGATTTTACGACTTTTATTTCCACAACCAAATGTTAAATAGACTGATGAATATTTATAAATC
>JAITOM010000235.1 GCA_031289975.1 Methanobrevibacter sp.
CGAAGTCTTTCATTAAGGGATTTTACAAGAAAATCTTTAGCATTTTCTAATTCTTCTATACTTCCAATTAATTTAGGACCAAATTCAGTGTGTTTTAAATTAACATCAAAATTACTAATTACATCTGCTAACATCTTTTCTCCAACACCATTTGGAAGTTTCATTTCATAATCCATAAAATATCACGATCCTGTTGCAAGAAGTCCACTCTTTAGATGTGGAAGGAATACAACTTTTATTTTATCTTATTAAGAACCACCGAGGGTATAAAATTTTGTGGAGGTTCATCATCATTTTTTTAATCAGTAGCCAACATCTTGACACTTTTGAATTTAATGAAGCAAGAAAAAAAATTTTAAATACAAAATTTTTAAATATAGTGATGTAAAAAATGTTTGTAATTAATCATTTATTTTTAAACATCTCATTGCTGAAAATTTATTTTCAACTTAGGAGAATTTATTCTCTGTTTTTAAAAATTTCAAATTATAGTGGTTTTGATAAAGTTCTTAATAAATAAACTTCTTTTTTAAAAATAAATATTATTAAAAAATATTAATTAAAATCATTTATATTAATTAAAATATATTTAAATTAATTAAAATTATCATTTATATTAATTAAAATTTAAAATTATTAATTTTTATAAAGTAATATTAAAAATTAAATAATTTAATAAAAACGTTTATCATTCAAAATTTAAGAACTTTTTCAAAATGACTATAGATTCTAAGATGAGAAGTTTGATATAAAATAAATTATTAATTTTTTTTATAGTGTATGAAATAATGTTTGTAAGTAATGAAGTTTTTAAAAATGAATCATGATTATTAAATTTTTAATTAAAAAAATTATAATTATTATTTTTAAAAATAAAGAAATAAAAACTATTATTTAAAAAATTAATTTAATATTAATTTGAAATTTTTAAAAATAAGATATTTAAAAATAAATGATTAATTACAAACATTTTTTTCAACACTATATATTGATTTTGATAAAGTTCTTAATAAATAACTTTTTTAAAAATAAATATTATTAAAAAATATTAATTTAAAATTATTTATATTGGTCAAAATATACTTATATTATTTAAAATTTAAAATTACAGATTTTTATAAAGTTATATTTAAAATTAAATAATTTAATAAAAAAATTATCATTTTAAAATTTAAGAACTTTTCCATAATGGCTATAATAAAAAAATTATTATTTGGTGTTATTGTTGTAATATTGAATTTACTTTTTTCATATTATTCTATTAATATAAAGTGTTCATAATATCTTTTAACTTTTTTAATTCATTGCTTTTTGATAATTTTAATTGATCATACCTCCTTAACAGTTTTTTAACAATGAATTTTGCTACTAACGATATAATAAACTTAATAATTTGAATAATAGAATGGTTTTATAATATACTATTAATTTCTTCTTGAGAATTATTTAACATAGAGAATAAATAATCTTGAATTGAATTAAGGAAGTTTTCAATCTTTTCATCATCATAATAAGCATGTTCGTATTCTATTGTTATATTAATATGGTTTTTAGCATAATAAACAACAGCAATATATAAATCGTTTCTCTGATGAGTACTGGGACTATTTAATTTATTACCTTTTATTCCCCATTTAGGTACTAATTTTTCATCATAACTCTCATAACTTGCATCAATATAATTATAGCTAATTCTCGGGTTCATTTCAAAAAAGAAGTGTTCAAGTTTATCAGTGAATGGCAAATATTTAATTCCTTTATTAATGCTTCTTTTAACACTATCTAAATATTCCATGATCTTCATACTATAATCCAAATTAAAAAAGATATAAACAAATTTAAAAAATATTCCAAAAACATCGGTGTATCGTGGATTATCACGACCATTGAAAATAACAGCTAATAATACATTTTGTAATTTTAAAAATTTAGTTAAAGATAAAATCATTGCTCCTAAAATCAAATTTGAAAGTAAAATATGTTTATCTTTAGAAAATTTTAGTAATAATTTAGCATCAATACTAATTGATTTAATTTTTAACTCATATTCTCTTTTAATCTCGTCTCTATCTATGTAGTGCTGTATTGGAAAATTTTTTAATTCTTCTTTAAAAACATTCTTAGCTTCAAGTAATTTTTTATTATCCTTTTCTTGTAAGGAATCTAAAATATAATCTAAATAAGATAATTCTTTATCATGAATATCCTCATTGTTATAAATTCTAAGCACTTCACTAAAAAAAAGATCAAAAGAATATGCATCCACAATAATATGATGAATATCCATTAATAAATTAATTTGCCCTTTATTAAATTGATAAATCTCAAATCTAAATAATGGGGGTTTAAATAGATTAAAAGACCTAATAAACTCTTTTTTCAGCTCATCAGATAAAATTTTATCATGTATTTCAATATCAATCTCAAGATTATCAGCTATTTTTTGATAAATTTTATCACCATTATTAATAAAATATGTTTTAATATAAGGATTAAATTCAATAGCTTTAATTATTGCTTTTTTTAATTTTAAAGAATCATTAATCTCACTACCAAACATTATACATGTTGGAAGATTATTGTTTAAATTTTTAGGAGATTTTTGGGTTTTGAAAAATAGATTTAATTGTTGAATACTGAGTGGATAATAATCAATTGAATCATGTTTAATATACTCTGATTTAGATAATGATTTCCCTGATTTAGATGATAACTCATGTAATTTTTTTGCAGTTGTTTCAATGTTACTATCTGCTTTAAGTAAATTAAATATATCAAATTCAATGTTATGTTCCCTATATATTTTAGACATTAGTTTTATTATAGATAAAGATGTAAATCCCATGCTTAGAAAGCTATTAATTACTCCAAAATCTTTAAATTTTAAAATTTCAGTACAATAATCAAAAATTTTCTTTTCTAATTCATTTCTTGGGGGAATAATTTCATCTAAAATAAGATCAGAGAATTGTGGTTCTGGTAATCCATTAATATTTATTTTACCAGAATACAGTAGTGGAAATTGAGATGGGGATATATATATATATATATATTTGTGGAAGCATTAATTTTGGTAATTTATCTTTTAAATATTCATTTAATCTCTTTTTAAGATCAATAACTTTTTTATTAGTTAATTTTTCATGACTTGTAAAATATAAACACAAATATTGATTATTTTCCATTTTTTTAATTATTGGAACTGTTTTTTTCAATCCAAAATTAAGAGGTATAATGTTTTCAATTTCACCAGGTTCTATTTTTTGTCCTCTAATTTTAATTTGATTATCTATCCTTCCAATTAGATGATATTCACCATTTTTATCACATCTTGCTAAATCACCAGTTTTAAAATAGTTAATGTTATCCTCTTTTATGAATTTTTCCTTTGTAAGTTCAGGATTATTTAAATATCCCTTAGCAATGCCTAATCCACCTATCCACAATTCACCCACGATATCATTTGGTATTGGATTACCATCCAAATCCACTAATTTCTCTAAAATATTAGGTAGGGGTTTACCTATAACTCTATTATCATATATTAAAAGCTTAATATTAGCATGATTTGTTTCCGTTGAGCCATAATCTTGATATAAATCTGCATTAGTTATTCTCTTGAAATTTTTAATTAATTCAATCGTAGGTTTCTCACCTGCAATTTGAACAATTTTTATTGATTTTAAAATTTTATATATATCTCTATTTTCCATATATTCTTCTAATATTGATGGTACTGTAATTATTGTATCAAATTTTGTTTTTTCATACAAATTAATTATTTTATTAGGATCATACAATTCTTCATCATTTGTTAAAACAATAGTTAAACCATTGAACAAGAATAAAAATAAATTAGATTGAAATATATTAAAAATTTGATTAACATTAAGCAAAAGTTTATTTGCTCCTTTTTTTAAGACTTGACTAATTAGTGGATCATTCAATATCCTATAAAAATAATTTTGATGACTTAAGATGACTCCTTTTGGATTATCTGTTGAACCTGAAGTATATATTATGGATAAAATATTGTCCTGATTTAATTTAATTTGTGGGGTGATTTCATTTTTGAAATTCAATAAATTATCAATATTAAGATTTTCATCTGATTTATTATTGGTTATTACATATCTTACTTCAGCATTCTTTTTCATTATTTTAATTCTTTCTAATGAATCATTTGGATTAGATATTATGAATGTTCCACCAGCTTTAATAACTGCTAAAATAGCTATTACTAATTTACTATCTCTTTTTAGATTGATTATAACACGATCTTCAACTTTTAACCCTTTTTTAATTAAAGCATTTGCCACTCTATTTGCATTGTTATTTAATTTATTATATGTTAAAATAGTATTGGATGATACTAAAGCTATTTTATCATGATTTTTTTTGAAAATGTCTTCAAATAATTCATTTAATGGTGTGGGAGCTTTTAAATGATTTTCATTTTTCAGATGATTTTCAATGAGAGAAATATCTTTAAGAAGAGTAGTATTATCATCAATAAAATATTTAATGATTTTTAATAGGGATGTTAGAAATAATTGAATTGTTTCTTCATTATATTTTGCTTCATTGTATAATATTTTGAGTTTATTATATTCCTCATCAAATATAATTGTAAAATTAGATTCAGGTATCTTAAAATCTTTTTTATCCTTAAATTTGTAATAAAATTGTAAATCAGGTAAAATTAAGTCATTAAGTTTTCTAAAATCATCAAAATAAGGCTGATATTCTATTGTTTTTTTTAAATTTTCTTGAACATTATTGAGAAAAGTTTCAACACTTTCATTGGTGTTTATATTCATACCGAAAATTATCTTCTCCAATTCTGTGTTTTTACTTAATAGCACGGATATTAATATTTTTTTGTTAAAAACAAATTTAGTTAAAGTAAAAAGCACTGTTGATAAAAGTAACGATTTTAAATC
>JAITOM010000276.1 GCA_031289975.1 Methanobrevibacter sp.
ATAAGTCAACTACTATTTTTTCATATTCAAATTTTAGGAAATTCTGATGGTGAAAAGTAATATACTTTTGCATATCCTTTATCTACTAAAAGTTGATTAAAATCTGTTTTCATATCATCTGCACACTCGTTGATATTTTGTAAATAATGGCCTTTGATGCTGAACTTTATTTTTTGTTGTGTTTGAAGAGGTTTTCATATTGTATCAGTAACATATTTGACAGAAACTTTTTATAAGGCAATATAAAAAATTAAATAATTTAATAAAAAAATTTTTCATCCAAAATTTAAGAACTTTTCCAAAATGACTATAAATATTATTAAAATATATTAATTTAAAATTATTTATATTACTCAAAATATATTTATATTATTTAAAATTTAAAGTTATAGATTTTTATAAAAATGATATTTAAAATTGAATAGCTTAATAAAAAATTATCATTTTAAAATTTAAGAACTTTTCCATAATTACTATAAATCAATTTCTTATAATTTTTATTGATTAATTTTTTAGAAAAAACGGAAAAATCTTCGATTTTCCCTAATTCTTTCATTTCATTTGAGAATAAAAATTGATTAAGATCGCTCATGATAATATATTAATTCAAAAGTTTTCTAATAATTAAATTGATTATGGCATTAATTATTTTACTACAGTTTCATTAACTTTTAATTTAATGCACCAATACTATCGTCTTAATCAAGTTTAATCTTGAATATACATTTGAAATGATAAAGTATTAATATGCGAAAAAGATGACTATGAAACTTTTGATCAAACTTAACTTGTTAAGTTAAAAAATCTTTGTTTTTCTTAAACTTCTGTTGTCGAAGACAACTTAGGAAAATCTATGATTTCTGCTTACTTCTGAAAGAAATTTAGAGAAATCTTCGATTCTCGTTTTTAAAAGTTTGGTTGAAAATCTTTGATTTTTCATTTTAAAATATATGCTTTTAAAGTTAGAATTTTTTCTTCAATCTCAATTTAATTGATAAATTGTGCATGTTCTAATAATCACTTTAATTAAAGTATATAACGAATAGAATGGTACAAAAGAAGTTAATATCAATTTAACACCATTAATTTTATATGGATATACTTGTAGTAGCACTCATCACCATTAGCAATAGCTAAATCTATAGCTTCCTCAAATTCTTCCCTATTATCAAATCTTTTTAATATATCACTCATTTTTTCATTCCTTATTAAGTTTAAATTCTCTTATTTTCTCATCCCAGAACTCATTATAGAGTTCTTCATTTAAATAATATTCCATACTATTTATTGGAATTAAAATAATTCTTAATATCTTTAAGACTTTTTATAAATATCTTGTTGGATTTAGCTATTTTTTCAATATTTTCAATATTTTCCTTATTATTTACAGATATAAGAACTATCGATAGTACGACATCACTCACATTAAACAATGGAGATATCATAGTTTTTAAAGAATTAGGAAGAAAATTCATGTTGAAATCTGTTTCTATAAACCCTGTTGTTTTATCTTCTAATAAAATTGAAAAACTTGCTTTTAATTTCTCTGCATCTCCAGCAAATTTTTTTATAATTTCTTCTGGACCAACTAAAAACATTAAATTGGGTTCAGTTGTTACATAAAATGGAGCTATTCTTATGTAAGCTCCTCCTTTATCTTTACTAAGATAACTTAACTCCCTTATATTCTCAGAATATCCAAAAATCAATGTAAAATCAAATTTTTTTTGAATAAAAGACTCTTTAATTACTATATGCTCTCTAAAAACAACCTTCACTCTTTTTTTTGAAGTTAATGCAGAGTAAGTTATTTCATTAATTAATTCTTCATTTCCAATTGTTGCACACCACAATTTTTCTGAATCATTTTCAGAAGAAACTTTTGCAGCTTGTCTTAAATCCTGTATTTTATCATTAATCATGATAATACCTTTTAATAGTCATTTATAAAATTTTTTCCTGTCTATTTTGTTTATTAAGAATAGTATTATTAATATATTGAACTTTCATTATGGACATAATATTTAAAATTATATTAATCAACCACATATTTTAAATAATATTTTCATGGATTGAAGCTCTTTAGTTTCATACTTTATAAATGTTTGCTAAAAAATAGCAATGCTGTCAACTTAAGGATTCCGTATTTTTTTATTCTTCTATCAATCCTTAAAAGAGCCACAACAATCTAAATTTCATATGAATTTAAGAAAAAACTTCTGAAAAGAAGGTATATATGGAATGTGGCTCAAATAGAAAAGTTTAAAAAAGATCTCTTAAGTTGACAGCATTATAAAAAATAGGCTTCCAACTATAAAGGGTAGGATTTTTTCACCAATTTATGAAAAATGAAATAAAAATCATGAAAAAATGAAATAAAAATGAATAAGAATTATTTTCTTCTATATAATAGTTAACCTATAAGAAATAAAGCATATAAGAAATAAAGCACAATATAGCAAATAAAGGTAAACCAGTTGATTCTAATGAATCAGATTCAAAAATATCATCACTAAATATAATATTATTTAAATCAAGTGGAAGTGTAGAACCAACCGAATTATGTGGAACAGGCATTTAATAAAATCAAACTAAATCCAATGATTATATTTTGATTTCATAAAGATTATTCCCCTATTTTTTTAATGCTTGCATTTCTTTATATGCTTTAATGTTAATTTGACCAGGTATACTTTTATTTGAAAATTCCTTGAATTTAGTCCAAGTTTTCTCATTTAATTCAGTGTACCTTTGATAATTATCAACAAGCTTTTCTTCATTATTTTTTTCTTTAGTTTTATCCATAATATCAACCTCTATTTTAAAATAAATTAAAATTTTTTAATTAGTTATGTATAATAATTAGTTATGTATAAATTTTTTTTATAATATTATATATTTTTTATATTATAAACTTTTACTATTTTAAAAATAAAACATATTTATTTAATATAATAATGATTTATAAGTAAAGTTATGATTTCATGAAATTAATGAATATATATTTATTTATTAAAATATATAATCTATTTTTTAGGCCATGTTAATAATTTTGGAACCTTAACATCTTTAACTTTATCTTTAAGTAATTGAGGCCAATTTTTTTTATCAAAACTTTTTTGGGCTAAAAATCCAAAAACCCATCTTGTTAATCCTAATCCAGTGCAACCTGTCCATATTTTGTCTTGATGTGCTTCTTTAATAGAAAATCCATGAACAAAGTGAGTTCCATGATTATTTCCTGACACAACAGCTACGCCTTTATCTTGACCTGGTATTTTAAGCCTCATTTCATATTTTGGAACTTCGGGAAATTCAATACCTCTGTTTTCTGTTTTTCTACCTTCAAGATAGAATGGATCATCCCCAATTTCTGTATACCATTCAAGTTCTAAATCATTTGCCAACTGTTGAGACATTTGAACTGTTTGATCTCTTAATTCATTTACTTGTTCTGGTGTACCTACCCAAACCATTTCTATTCTTTGAAATTCATGAACTCTGTCAATTCCCTTTGATCCTCCAGATTCCCACCTATATGTCCAACCACTTTTATCATACAATTTTATTGGAAGTTCTTCCCTTTCAATAACTTCATGGGATAAAAATTCGTAAAATGGTTCACATTGTGCAGCAGACATAACATAACTTGGATCTTTTAATCCATTTTTAAGTAAATCCATTGGAATTTCGTGAGTAATAGATAATTCATTTTTAAAGCTATTAAAAACTTCTGGATCTCTTTTTGGTGCACTGCAGTAGTACATGCCTTCAGGTAATCCTTCAAGATATCTCATTTTTTTAAGTGTGCTAAATGGGATTAATTTTGGAAACAATGCTTCATAAAAACCTAAGGGATCAACAATTTTTTCTATAAACAATTGTTCAAATCCTCTTTGCAATGCAGTCATTTGTGGACCATAAAACCACTGACCTCTACCTGGAAATTCTTTAATCCATCCTAATTTTTTAGCTGTTTTAGTAACATCTTCTTTAAAATAAGCTTTAAATTTAGGACTTTTTGCAATAATTTCTCCTGGGGTGTGTTTATTTATAACTTTAAATGTTAAGTCATTATCTCCATCAGCTATATTAATTTTATTACTTACTTTATCTTTTTCACTAACCACTTGTTTTATAACCCGATTAACTCCTTGTTTTTTAATTGCAGATTCATCCACATCTTTTAGTGAAATTACTATTTTCTCATTATCATTTTTAATATCTTGAATATACTTTCCAAATTCCTTAGCAGCCACAGGATCTATTTCATATTTATCCACAGAGAGTATTACATCATATATTTTAATATTAAATCCTCTAATCCCTAAATGGTATGTATTACCAAGTAATTTAGTTAAAGGGCTTTTAAGTCTAAGTAATCCATCATGTGCACGAACTTTAGCTCCAGATTCTATTGTTAAGTTTAAATCAGTGTTATTTAAATTCCAACTGGTTATTTTTGCTCCTGTGTCTTCTTCACCTAATTTGGTTCCTTTAAGTAAAATTTCTTCATTCGCTTCTTTAATAAATTTTTTTATATCTTCTTTTGCAACCTCAGCATCCTTATTGAAAATAATTGCCCCTTCAAGCATAAATTTCATTTTTTCACCCATTAATAATAATATTTAATTAAATTGAATACACAATTAAGTTATTTGTGATAACATCAGCATTATTTATTTTATTTCTCTAAATTATTTATTTTGCTATTCTCATAATACTTTTATTTAAAATTTTCTTAATAAAAAAATATTTTAAAAATTAATTATATTAATTAAAATAAATTTATATTATTTAAAATTTAAAGTTATAGATTTTTATAAATTAATATTTAAAATTAAATAATTTAATAAAAAAATTACCATCCAAAAGTTAAGAGCTTTTCCAAAATGACTATAACATAAAAAAAGTTTATTGTTCATCCTATAAATAATATAATAACATGTTTAAAAAGAAAAATAAAAAGCAATTATAATGGAACATTTAATGACTATTATCTTGATAAAAAGGTAACCATTTTTACTGCTCATTTGGCTGTTCATTTTTGAAATGTGATTATGATTAAAATAGTAATATTTATATATGATGAACCAAATATTTATATTATCTATATAAACCTATTTTTTAGCAAATATTTGTAAAGCATGAGCGAAAAATCTCTATGATTTAGTCAATAAAGACTCAATCATTGAAAATTATATTGCCAAAAAATTGGTGTCCCACTATAATTAGTATTTACATGAAATATTGTTTTATTGATGATGTGAAAATCTCACTCTTTTTTTATTATTTTCATGTTTAGGATTATAATTTGAGGAAGTATATATAGATGTGTTATTTATCTTTTGATATTGAAGAGCATTTAGAGGATAATAAATGTTTTGATCCTTTTTTAAGAGGTGATAGGGATGATGAACGATAATATTTATTAGTTAATGAAGTTAAAGATAGTATCTATGAAATACATTATTTCTTTTTTATTTTTTGTTTTAATGTATGAGTGTCAGAACAACTGTCTTCTTGTCATGCATTAAATCAAAAAATAGGAGAATTGAAAAATTGAATTTTAATTATTTTGATAAATTATATATTAATTCAGATGCGAAGGAATTAACTAAAGTTAATAATAGTGGAGGAGATTGTATAGATAATGTTTATATGTGGCACACATCAGTTATAGACGATCCTCCATATATTAGCTTAGCTATATTCTTTAACTATTGTTCACTTGGATGTGTAACATGTTGTAATCAGTTATTATTATCTGGAAACGGTGGTTGCACTCCGTTTCATTTAAGTGATATTGATAATCATAAAGATAATATCGATAGTACAACAATTGTAGGAGGAGAACCGTTTGCTCAGGATTTAACTAACATTCGTAATATTTTACAACGTACTAAAGATCTTGGTTTAAGGACTAATGCTCTAACAAATGGTTTACATCTTTGGGAGCCGGAGGTACGTAAATTATGGCCATTAATCGATCATATCAACCTTCATGTGACAGAAGAATTTTTGGCACTTGGTTTATACGATAGAGTTGATGAATTGCCTTTTGATGTGGATTATAATGTTATTTGGCATCCTAATAATATTCCGTTTGTTTTGGATTGTATGGGTTTATTAGATGGTGATAAGTTTTTTATTAAAAAAGATTTTATGTTCGGTGGGGAAAAATATATTCCAACTAAAATTTAATTTTTATTTTAGAAATTGGGCGACAATTATTTTTTTATTCTCAATGAACTATATATGTGCTGATTTCAATATGTGATTTTTGGTTTTTTCATCCATAACACCAATATAAATTCTAAATAATATTACTATTAATAAATATAGTTCACACTATATCTTGTTATGAAAATCATTGAATTAACATGTACTTTATACTAATGTTTCTATTACTTCAATAACAGATATTCCACTGTTAATAGATGTTTTTACAGCTTCATTGAATACTTTTCTTAAATTATGAACTACAGCATGTGCAGTTAATTCTGCTTTCACTTTTTCTTTTCCAGAATAATTAGTATACCTATAATTAAAACCTTTCTTAATATTAGCAATCGTTCTCTCAACAGTAGTTCTTTTCTTATAAATCTCTTTACTTTCCTCATTATACATTTTTTCTTCCATTTCTTTTTGCTGAATTGTTTTTTTATCAATCATGATCCTATATTTCTTTGTTGTGCATTTTGATTTAGATTCATTTGGGCATTCACTACATCCTTCTTTATTACAATATTTCACACTACCATCTTTATACTCCTTTTCTCTTTTTAGTTCTACTCCTTCAGAACACTTGAAAGTGTCTTTTTCATAGTCATAGAAGAAGTCATATTTATGATATTTTTCAGGATTTTCATCAGGATGCTTTTTACTCATGGTTGATTGTTTTCTGCTTGGAATATAATCATCTAAACCATTCTTTTCTAAGTACTCTAATGCTTCGTTTGTTCCATATACGCTATCTGCCAAAATTTTCGTGTTTGTTAAATCAAATCCATTATTTTGCATGTTTTCTATTTGTGGCATTAATTAATGATGGTCTTCTGGATCACTAACCACATCCACATCTAACACTATCCCACTATCAGAATCAACAGTAAATTGACTATTAAGTCCTTGTTCTTTCGCATGTTTCTTATATTTCCATCCATCTTGATTCTGAATCACCCAAATTAACTTTAATATCCTTTTTATCAGGATTACTTTCCCTTATCTTTTCTAATTCAATGTGAGCTTTCTTAATAGTATCTATATTTCTCTTTGTCAGTTCTCTTTTACTTTTCTTTACTTTATTCTCACTATTTTTCATGTTTTGTTTTTTAACTTCACTTTTTTTTACTTTTAGTTTTTTTTTCTCGTTTTTTT
>JAITOM010000198.1 GCA_031289975.1 Methanobrevibacter sp.
GATGTTCCTAATAAGGAGGTTCGTGAGTCATTGTTTAGTTATATTTTAGGGTCTTATCTTAATAGGACTGGTGAAAGCACTTATCCAATAGCTAAGGATATGTTTAGGCAGTTGATTTCGGTTGATGAGATAGGTTTTCAAAGGTCTTTAGAGTTGCTTTTTAGTAGTATTAATTATAGTTTGCATTCTAAGCTTAATGATATGGAGGCTTTTTATCATATTTTATTTTTATCTTGGATGCGAATTATTGGTTTTGATATTCAAGGTGAAGTGATTCAATTAAAAAGTAGGCTTGACTGTTTACTAATAAAAGATGATCATGTTATTATCTTGGAATTGAAGTTCAGTAAGAGTGAAAGTTTGGATAAGTTATTGGATGAAGCAATAAAACAAATCAAAGAAAATGGTTATTATAAGCCTTATCAAAATAAGAAAACGATTATTTTTGTGGGGATTGCATTTAAAAACAAGGAAATAAAATGTAAGATTTTAAAGTTTTTAGGTTGAGGGATTGGAAAATGGATTTAAAAGAAAAATTATCTTTAGGATTGGCTGATTTGTGAGAATGCAATTACGAGTAAAATCTTCACTTCTCATCCTACCAATATTTTGCAAATCATTTGAACCAATATAAGAAATCATATCTCTAATTCTATGGGTTTCATTTTCTCTACTAAACATAAAAAACACTTACAACCTTTAATTAACTTTTAAAATAGTTATCAAACAGTAATATTAGTGCATATTCTTTAATGAATATATGATTTTATATTTAATTTAAATAGAAAGGATAGTCATTACTAAAAGAAGAGAATTGAAGTATATGAAAACTAGTATGAGTATTTTTTTTTTAAGCTATCATAAAAATCAATAAAATTCCATATTCTTAGAGAATAATTGAAAAAAAAAGCAATAAAATTTAAAAGAAAATTCCATGAAAAATGCTTTGAAATGAGAAATTCAAATGAAGAAAATATTTAGTAGCTTAAATAATCTGAACTAATATTTAAAATAAAATTAGAACTATTAAAATATTTAAAAATAGTTAAGCATAATTTTACATAATATATTGGAATTTATAACAGTTTTTAATCATATTTAAGTCTAAAAAAGGAGTATAAATTAAAAATTTTCTTATTTTAACAGCAGTGCATATTATACTGATAAGCCACCAGTCATTAATTTTGTAGATCGTAAAAGTAAATTCACAATTTTTTCAGTTGCGAAAAATTTATCTAAAAAGTTAGTTTCAGGTTTAATGGATAATCATATTAAAAATGAAGCAAGATTTTATACTGATGAATACTCAATTTATCAGAATATAGTGAACTAAAAAATGTTTTTAAATAATGAGTTTTTTAAAAATATCTTTAAATTATCAATTTCATGAATAAAAATATAATATTATTTATTTTTAAAAATAAAATAGTTAAATTTATTAATTAATACTTTAATAAAATATTAGAAACAATTATTGAAAATTAAACAAATAAAAATAAATGATTAATACAAACTTTTTTTATTCCACTATATTATCAATTAAAATATTTAAAGCTATGAAATATTCAATAGCTATAAGTTTAAACTAAGTTTTCTTCATTGCTTTTGAATTGTCTTTGTGTGTTTGGATTGTGCTAATAATATCTTCATAAGATTTTGAATAATAACTTGATATTTTATTTAATTCTGATTTTGATAAATTTAATTTAGCCAAGTATTTTCCTGTTTTTAGAAAAAATTCCGATGAATATTCCTTAGAAACCTTTGAAACATATTGTCTAAGTTGTTCTATTACATATAGCTTAAATTCAATCCTATAATCATCCATTTTGTTTATTTCAATTAAAAAATTCTCAATATTATCAATAGCATCGAATATATTAAAAATTTTCATTGACTTATTAACACTATTCATAATAGAATTTTCATTAAATAATCGATAAATATATAGTCCATATGGACAAAATGAAATCCTATTTGCTCTTAATAAAACTTGCACATGGAAAAACATATCTTCAAAAATTATATGCTTCGGGAAATAAAAATCATTATATTTTTTTAAAAAAGAATGCTTATAAAATTTTGCCCATGCTCCAAACCCCCGATTTAATAAAAAAAATTTAATCTTATTTATTGTAAAAGAAAAATTATTAAAATCTATTTCTTCATCATCAAGATATAATGCAACATTATAAATATCATCCCCATTCTTATTTAATTTCTTATCCTTCTCATTATACTCTAAAATATCTAACATTACTATATCTGAGTTGTTATTAATCCCATTTTCATATAATTTTTTAAGTGCATCTATAACCATACAATCATCAGAATCAACAAAATAAATATATTCTCCAGATGCAATATCTAAACCTGTTTTTCTTGCAGCTCCTAATCCTTCATTTATTTTTGTGATAATTTTTACTCTACTATCTACAGATTCATATTCTTCTAAAATTTCAAAAGAATTGTCTGTAGAACCATCATTAACACATATTATTTCTATATCAGATAATGTTTGATTTATAACACTATCCAAACATTTTTTTAATGTATTTTCTACATTATAAACTGGTATAATAACAGATACTTTTATATTATTCATAGAACCAACATTATCACTTCATGGTATTTGGATTTTTTATTTATAGTGTATGAAATAATGTTTGTAAGTAATGAAGTTTTTAAAAATGAATCATGATTATTAAATTTTTAATTAAAAAAATTATAATTATTATTTTTAAAAATAAAGAAA
>JAITOM010000337.1 GCA_031289975.1 Methanobrevibacter sp.
TATTTTTAAAAATAAAATAGTTAAATTTATTAATTAATAATTTAATAAAATATTAAAAAGTATTATTGAAAATTAATCAAATAAAAATAAATGATTAATTACAAACTTTTTTTATTCCACTATAATATTCCATATTTTTTAGCTTTTTTGTTGAATTTTCCTTTTTCAACATATAAATTAACTATAAAACTTGTTTCTAAGAATATCATGTATAATAAACTCCATTATAAGTTGTAATGTATTTTATCTTTTAACTTTTCTACATCTACCACATCATCAGTTTTTATAAATTCTATCAGTTCATCAATTGTTTTATGCTCTGGGGTGGTAACTTTTGGTAACTCGTCATTTATTAATCTTGCTTTTATTTTTCCTTTGTTTTTCCATGTATTTTTCAGCCCTTTATTTATAAGATCATTTAACACTTCTTTTTCTATTGTACCACTTTTTTTAGCTATTTTACTAATCGCATCTAGTAAAATTAGCATGGATTTTCACAATTGAAAAATTGAAAACAGACGATAAAAGTTTAATGACATGTATAGGGGTTTAATGCTTTTATACTAAAATCCAAATTCCAAATTGTGAATTTCCATCCTCTTTTTACAGTGCCATTATATTGGTAAGTAATGTAAATACTTCTAAAATAATTATAGATATTTTCAATTTAACTTAATTAAAAATTTTGCAATATGTTGTGTGCATGAGTCTTAATTAATAATAATTACTTTATAATATCTATTACTTTATAATATCTATTACTTTATAAAATATGATTGGTGCAAATTAATGTCAAGTATGAGCAGTTTAGCAGGGCTATCTAAATACATAAGAACACTTCCTAAAACTGGAATATCTATTTTTAGCATGATATTTATTAGTTTTATAGTTGGAGTGTTGATTTTTTTTATAAATCCAAAATATTTTATTGTTGATACCTTTGATATTAGTATTTTAGAGAAGATTTTTTATGGTGGAGCATATGGTTTCGGTGTTTTAGGAATTAGTTCAATAATAAGTGGTACTATTGTTCAGCATTGGGTTAGTTCTATGAAAGGTATAAACCTAAAAACCAAACATGCAATGTTTTTAGCTATGATCTCTATGGTATTTCTATCCATTGTAACTATCATTGGAGCTATCTTTTCAATAATTTTCAATGGAAATTATGTGCTAAATTCTTGTTTATTTGCCTGTGTTCTAATATTTGCTTTTAATATACTGGTTCTTTGGAGTACTTCAAGTATTGGTTTAATTAAATCTGCTTTTATCTCATGTATACAACCCATATTTGTAATATCTATGTGGATAATCATTACATTTATTAGCCAAACTGGAACAAAGCCAGAATTTCAATTGTTTACCATGTTTTTTAAGATTATTGTTGCAGGTTTAGTATTTTTACTCGCTATTTTTTCATTCATAACAATTATAGAATCTCCTTTAAAGAAAAATTTAGGGCTTGGACTTTTAGATTTATTAAGTCTATTCATTGCCCATATTAATGAAGGCTCAAAATCACTTGAAAAACTATTTGAAGAAATAGGGGAACCTATAGATACTTTAGTTGGAGTATTAAGTTTTAAAAAAGGTAATGAAATAAAAGCTATTTTTATAAGTCCATTTGTTCATCCTGGTCCAATTGGTGATATTGGTGGAGCCAACATGCCTTCAATATTATCTAAACGTTTTAATTCATTTACAATGGTTGCACATGGTCCATCAACACATGATTTTAATCCCGTTTCTACAAATGAAATCGATAAAATTGAGAGTGCTGTAAAAGATTCCCTTGAAGAAATGGAATATTCTCAGTATAGTAGTCAGTTTATTAGATATTCAACAAAAAAAGCTAAAATTGGCATTCAATTCTTTGGTAAAAATGGATTGATATTGGCAACATTTGCACCATATGGTAGTGATGATATTGAATTTGGTGTTGGTTTATCGCTTATGATGAAAAGTAAATTCAAATGTGATCTTGAAAATAGTATTGTAGTGGATTGTCATAATTCATTTGATGAAGAAAGTGGAAGATTGTTATCTGGAAATCCTAAAATGTTTCAATTATTGGATACAGTTGATAAGATTAAAAAAACAGAACAAAATAAAGGAATTAGTATAGGTTGTTGCCATGATTTAATGGATGATTTAAACAAGAGTAATGGTGTTGGTGAAGATGGATTGAAGGTCATGGTTATTGAGACTGCAGATCAAAGAACAGCATATATATTATTTGATTCTAATAATATGTTAAGAGGTTTTAGAGAAAAAATTATTGAAGCTGTTAAAGATCTTGACTTAGATGAAGTAGAGGTAATGACAACTGATACTCATAGTGTCAATACTCTTTCAAGTGGTTATAATCCAATTGGACAAACAAAACAAAATGAAATCATAGAATATGTTAAATTGAGTTGCAAAAAAGCAATTAATGATTTAGAAGAAGTGGAGGCGGGTGTTAAAACAAAAAGAATAATTGGAATAAATACTTTCGGACCCAATAATTCAACTGAGCTTATTTCTACAATCAGTTCTATTGTAGCTGTTAGTAAGCTAATGGCTCCATTAATTTTTATTTTAGCTATTCTATTCGCATTCATCTGGATATTTTTCTACAAACCAATTTAATGTTTATTTTAATTAATATAACTAATTTTAAATAAATATAGTTTAGTAATATTTATTTTTAAAAAAATTATTTATTAAGAACTTTATCAAAACTACTATAGTGTTTGTAAATTAAAATATTTTAATAAAAATTAAAAAATTTTTAAATTATAGTGGAATAAAAAAAGTTTGTAATTAATCATTTATTTTTATTTTCTTAATTTTCAATAATACCATTTAATATTTTATTAAATTATTAATTAATAAATTTAAATATTTTATTTTTAA
>JAITOM010000415.1 GCA_031289975.1 Methanobrevibacter sp.
AATTAATATTAATAAAAATTGAAATCATTGATTAAGCTTATAAAATTGAATTATTATCAAAATTAACAGGATTGATATTAATCATTTTTTAGTCAGGAGCCAAGATCTTTACACTCTCGAAACTATTTTTAAATAAAAATTTTGATATGATGGTTGAATATAATGAAACGATGGTACAAACCTTTATTAAGATTAATTGAGGAATATGGAAATAAGCTGTGGATTCAGGATTCTAATGGTTTATTAAAAGATAAAAATTTTTATGGGGAATTGTTGTCTTTAAAATATAAAATTCATCAATATCATGATGATACTGAACTTATTTTATTTGAAAAGAAAAATGAATCTTTTAAAATAATAATTTACTCTGATGATAAGATTCCAAGATTTTCTAATAAATTTCAAGTTGTAGATTTAAATTTATCAATTGTATTTCCTGATTTAGATTTAAATATTCTAAAAAACATGGATGTTAGTTATTTCCAAAAAATCTATGATTATTATAACATATTAAATTCTCAAAATAAACCAATTGATACTGAGCAAATCATTTTTCAGAGTGTTTGGAATGTGGATGTAGGAAATTTACATTCTTCTCCAATAGAAAATCTTAAAATAGCTTTATCTTATTTAGTAGATAATAAAGATTTTGATGAGAATATAATAAACATTGTTTCAAATAATCTAAGAATTGATTTAAAGAGTTTAAAGAAAGGTAATTTTTTGTCTTTATGGATTGAAAGTATCATCTTAAATTATATTGATGAAATAAACAATGAAAAGCCATTGAAATATGATTTAAGCGATGATTTAATTCGATTTTACTTATCAAAGATTGAATTAGATTCTGAAAATATTTCTAAACACATTGATGAAAACACAATTAAAAAAGCCCAATGGGTACTGGAATTTAAAGACAATCTCTCTGAAGATTTTATTAAAAAACAGATTAAATCAGATATTTCTAAATTTAAAGAACTATTAAAACCATTTAAGATAGAAAATTTTGATTTAAATCAAATTGATAAAATTTTTGACCTATCAAGATTATTTTTTAAGATATATCATGAAATTCAATATCAAAACTTTTCATTTAATGAATTTTGTGATATAGAAAATTCTTACTCAATATTGAGCAATCTATTTAAAAAGTTGATAGATGAAGATATTTTCAATCAACTTTTTGATTACCCTTATGATAAAAAACCATATACCCTCAACAAAGTATTAGACCATATTTCATATAATTTTAAGAATGAAAATTTTGCAATAATCTTATTCGATGGAATGTCATATGATGAATGGCTTATCCTAAAGAAACATTTAACTCAGTTTAATATCACTGAAAAAGAGACTTTTGCTATTTTACCAACAATAACTTCTTATTCAAGAACTTCATTTTTCACAGGCAAATTACCTCAAAGTTTTATTCAAAAGAATACTAAAGTTAAAAACAATGAAGAAGAAGCTGGTTTTAAGAAATATTTTGAAGATAAAGGCATTGATGAGAAAAATATTCTTTTTGGAAGAATAGATTTAATTAACAACCATATTAAAACTAAAAAAGATAACATTCCATTTGAATATTTAAGAGGATATGGAGCAATTGGATTAATATCTAATTTATTCGATGATTTAAGTCATGAAAAGGTTTATAATAAGGGAAAATTTAATTTATATAAAAAAATTGATGATATAGTAAAATCTTCTCAATTAATTCCTTTATTAGAAAAATTAAAGGAATTTGGATATAAAGTTATTCTAAGTTCTGATCATGGGAACATATTCTGTAAAGGAAATGGAATTAAGTATGATAAAAATTTAGATATTGATAAAAAATCTAAGAGATGTTTAATATATAATAATGAGGTTTTTGCAGACAAAATTATAGAAGAAAATCCTGAAAAATTATTGAAATATAGTTCTAATACTATATCAGATGATTTATTCTTTGTTTTAGCATGCGAAAATTATTTTTTTGGAAATAAAGATTCTTATTCCATTACACATGGAAGTTTCATGATAGAAGAGTGGATTGTCCCGATGGTGATTTTAGAATGATAATTGGATTAGATAAGTCTTTTAAACCTATTTGGGTTTATAAAATTCTCCGGTTAAGTAAGCCTGGAAATGAATTTGATGAAGTTAAGGATGAATTTTTGGAAATAATAGAATATGATGGTAAAATAGCAAAAATAAAAGCTTTAACTATTATAAAACGATATTATTTAAAATTAGAAAGAAAAAATAAAAAAAATTGTTTTAGAAATAATTATTTACATGAAATTTCATTGAAATATTCATTTGATTCAATGAAGCCAATTTTATTATTTGTTCTTATTTATACTTGTCCAATAGCTCAATTTTTACAATCTAAAATTAATCGTCTATTTATAAATCAAAAAATTATTAATAAAGCTATTCTTGATGATGTTACTAAGGAAACTTATGGTGATAGGAGAATTATTATTTTTGCTGTTACTTATTATCTAACCATTTTAAGTTATTTTGACATATTGACCAAAGAAAAAAGGAAATATACTTGGAAAAATATGAAATTGTCTCTTCCAAACCATATTTTAAAAGAAATTTTAATCATATATACTCATTTAAGATCTAATTATGAAATTGATATAAGTTCAATACAAGATGAAATTTATTTTTCTTTATTTAATTTAGATAATTTAGAAAATGTGTTAATGGAATATAATTCAATAGATTGGGTTTATCAAAAAAGAGTTGATTCAAAAAAAATAATTGTTAAAAAGAGATCATGATGATTGCTAAATTTAATTATATCTATTCAAACATTGTAAAAAGGGCACTGTAAAAAGAGGATGGAAATTCACAATTTGGAATTTGGATTTTAGTATAAAAGCGTTAAGTCCATATACATCTCATTAAACTTTTATCGTCTGTTTTCAATTTTCAATTGAAAATCCATGCTAATTTTACAGTGCCGTAAAAAGAGGATGGAAATTTAAAATTTGGTTTTCAGACAGGAAAAGTTCAGACCATATACATATCATCGTGCGACAGGATAGGGTCTCTATTCTTCATTAATTAATTCAGTAAAATATTGTTAAATATTTTAATCCCAGTTGTGTGGGATTTTCTCCCCAGAAACTCATAAACAAGTGATTGGTTAAGAGGTTGCATGATGGAATGTCTAATTAACTATAAGTATCCATACAATTAAGGGCTAGAAAGAATGACAAGCTAACGATAAGTGAACAATTATAAGCATCGTTACTATAAGCAATAGGAGGGATACAACACCTTTTTTTTAGGTTACTATTGTCTTGCAAATAGGAAATAAGTAGTCAGAACATACTTAATAGAATAAATATTATTAAATTTAAAAATAATTATTAAAAAAATAAATATTGTTAAAATATATTTATTTAAATTAGTTATATTAATTAAAATAAATTTATATTATTTAAAATTATAGATTTTTAGAGAGTGTAAACTTTTATGGAGGTTTATCAAAATTTGAGGTTTTCTTTATATATAAAGATCCAAAATTTGCAAAACCTCCATACTTTTTGACATCATCGATTTTTATAAATTAATATTTGAAATTAAATAATTTAATAAAAAAGTCTATTATCCAAAATTTAAGAACTTTTCCAAAATGACTATAAACTATTTTTATAAAAATAGATTTTCAAATATAATTTTTCAAATATAATAATATAAAGTTAATATATTTATTATAACAAAAATACTAATGAAAAGGAATATTAAAAGCTTCAATATTATTAAAAAGCTCAATATTTTAAATATTTCATAATGTATTTTGACATTAAAAGTCGAATAGAAGATTGTCAAAAGTGATGAGCTTTTGAGAAAAATTATTTTAATTTATAAAAAATTAAAAATTTTTAAAATTATAAAAAATATAAATTATAAGAATAAAAAATTTTTATAAATTAGTAAGAAAATTTTAAAAAACTTCACAAAAGTTCAAATCTTCGCATATTTAATAGTAAAAGTTATATACAAAACTTTATAGAATTTTTTTATATTTATGGTGATAAATCATGACAGCAATTTCAGATGCTATAGAAGTGATAAGAAAGACTGAATTTGATGCTGATAAGCTTATTGAAGATTCTAAAAATAAATCTGTAGTGTTAATGGAAGAATCTAAGATAAAATCCAGTGAAAAGTTGGAAGAAGCTAAAA
>JAITOM010000048.1 GCA_031289975.1 Methanobrevibacter sp.
TCCATCATGCAACCTCTTAACCAATCACTTATTTAAGAGTTTCTGGGGAGAAAATCCCACACAACTGGGATTAAAATATTTAACAATATTTCACTGAATTAATTAATGAAGAATAGAGACCCTATCCTGTCGTACAGAAACATTTATATAGTATCGGTTATTATATGTATTAAACATGGGTAGACATTAAATTTAAAAAATTTTTTCAGTTTCAAAAAATAAAGTTTCAGAAAATAATAATAATAATTGTCGCCCAGTTTCTAAAAAATAATAATGGAGATAAATAAATGACGAATATAATTGATATAATAAATAAATATAAAGTACATATATTAATAATAATAGTGGCAATATTAGCAGTTAGTGTAGTGGCTTTAAGTACACAATCACAACAATCAATACCAGTATCAAGTAATACTAAAACAGCTACATCAACAGGTACAAGTAATACAACTATACCAGCTAAATTAACTGATATTGATGTTTATACACAATATGGTACAATTAAGATGAGTGGTAAAATAGTTTTCACTAAAGATTCATCATATCAACAAATTGATGCTAAAATACATTTAAATGATGGTACAACGGTAAGTAGTTCAACAGTTCATAATTGGGCTGATGTTACAGGTGGAGAAACTTATAGTTTTGATGGTTATCTTAATGGTTTAGGCACAGGAACCGATAAAAGTTTAACTGATGTTAAAGATATAGATTTCACAGTTAATGGTAAAACTGTTGGAACATGGAAAAATAATTAATTAAACTGACGAATTAAACCATCAGGTACAATTAAATTATCAGGTCGTAACAAATCACTACGATTATTATTACCTGACTCATTCTTCTTCTTTTTATTCTTATTCTTATTAGGTTTAATACGGTTCTTATTGATTACACCGCCACTTAATGAGTCCGATTCATGGTCTCCGCTTCTCTTATTAGGTATCTCACGACCATCATTATCAGTTATCCATTCATAAGATTCTAATGACTCAATCAAGTTAGGACACTTATCCTTATTAATATGAATAAGATCCTTATTAAACTCATTCTGAACAATATGAATATCATTCAATGTCTCAGGCTTATATGATATAATCACCCATTCATTTAATTGGAGATCACGTTTCATATATGCACCATCGTGTGGAAGCACGAAAGTAGTAACACCATACTCTTCACGCTACTTATTAATCCGGTTTATAATATCTTGTGGACTTAAATCCTTATTATCATCACCCTTAACATAAACCCATTCATCTAAAATATAAGTAGAATCATCATTAACACGATAACCATTCAATAATAAAACAGTTGTAGCTGAAAAACCTAAATCACAACTAACACAATACTTATAATAATTAGTATCATCAGGTATCTTAAACACAGTATCCTGATTAATATATGATTGATAAATACTATTATCCCCAGCAGCACGCAAACCAAGAATCTTACGTTTATAAGCAGCTGAACCAACAGGGTAACGAGCCTTCGTAGTTTCAATATAATCCTTACTTAGAGTTGCATTATCTTCTAATGTGAAGTGCCAATAATCTATTTTATCTTGTATATTTGGATTATCAAGGAATTTTTTATAGAACCAGTGGCTTGGTACATCTGGATTTAGTGTGAAGAATGCTCTGCTATTTGAGTAGCTTGCTCGGTCCAGTATTGTGTTGAATCAATACATTAAAATTAGTAGTATTATTGGAAAAATTAAAGTTAAAATTGAATAAATTAAAATCTTTATTTTTCTTTTATTTTTTTAATCATGTGAAAAGTATCAAATATAATTATTGGTACTTCTTACATGCTTAAAACTTCAATTTAGCATGTACAATAATTTAAATTTAAAAATATAGGTGATATAAAATGTATAGAAATAAATCAAGATTTAGTAAAAAAATGAGATTTGCTCTCAGAAAAGAGTATAATGTCTTAGGTTGGAAATCCAAATGAAACTTAAAAGTTCATTTAAAACATTTTCTGCTCTTTTAATAATATTTTTAGTTTCCACATGTCAAAGGGCACTGTAAAAAGAGGATGGAAATTCGAAATCTGGAATTTGGATTTGTAGCGAATTTGGATTTGTAGCAGGAAAAGTTTAGATCATATACATGTAATTAAACTTTTATCCTCTATTTTCAATTTTTCAATTGTGAAAATCCATGCTAATTTTACAGTGCCATAATATAAGTAATTCTAATATTTTTATCTATAATAAAGTTAAAATGATTACCAATAATGATACTACTGAAGCAGGCACTGTAAAAAGAGGATGGAAATTCGAAATCTGGAATTTGGATTTATAGCAGAAAAAGTTTAGATCATATACATGTAATTAAACTTATAGTAGTTTTGATAAAGTTCTTAATAAATAACTTTTTTAAAAATAAATATTATTAAAAAATGTTTATTTAAAATTATTTATATTATAGTTGAATAAAAAAAGTTTTCAATTAATCATTTATTTTTATTTGCTTAATTTTCAATAATAATTTTTAATATTTTATTAAATTATTAATTAATAAATTTAAGTATTTTATTTTTAAAAATAAATAATATTATATTTTTATTTATGAAATTGACAATTTAAAGATATTTTTAGAAAAACCATTACTTAAAAACATTTTTTATTCCACTATAATATAAAGATACTGTTCAAATCTTTGGGCACTGTAAAATTAGCATGGATTTTCACAATTGAAAAATTGAAAACAGATGATAAAAGTTTAATGATGTATATATGGTCTAAATGTTTTTATGCTAAAATCTAAATTCCAGATTGTGAATTTCCATCCTCTTTTTACAGTGCCAAATCTTTACTGATGAATATTTTTGAAAAGAGTAATTTTGAGGCTGTAAAAAATTCAACTGATAAGTTACTATTATGTGACTTTTATCTTTAAATATTTTAATAAAAATCATGATTAAGTTCACATATTTCATGGAAGATCATGACCAAAATAAAAAAATCATACGAAATGTTTGTAAAAGTATTAAAATTGGGTGAAAATCTTGTTTA
>JAITOM010000247.1 GCA_031289975.1 Methanobrevibacter sp.
TTTTCTCTATTTTCAAAATTTTTTAATTTTATTAAAATATTTTAATTTTTAAAATTATTCTTTATATTTTTATTAATTTAAAATTTAAATTTTTTATTTTATTTATTCCTTAAGAATAAGAAATTTAATTAAAAAAATTAAATTTAAAAGGAAATTGAAAGCAATAAAGGAAATTGAAAACAATGATTTTGCCATAATTTAAGTTTCGTATTATAATTATAAACATTTTTTACATCACTATAAAAAATATAATTTTTTAAAATATAATTATTAAAATAAGAAATAGATGAGATGTAACAATGAAAATTTTATTATTTGAATATTTTACAGCTTCTAATAGCAATGATCGTCCTATAATATCTGAAGCTAAGGCTATGATAGAAAGTCTTTTAGAGGATTTAAAAGATTTTAAAGTATATTTGCTTATCTCTAAAAGTTTTCTTTCATTTTTCAAGGATTATAATCAGGATAATATAATAACTATTGAAGAAGACTTATTCATTTGGTTAAAAAAGAATATTTACAAATTTAATAAGGTCATGTTCATTGGATGCGAAGAAAGGCTGATTTTATATGAATTAACTAAATTAATTGAAGCCCAAGGTGTTGAAATATTGGGTTCTAATTCTAAAGGAATTTTAACTTGCTCTAATAAATATAAAACTTATATTGCTTTAAAAAATAAGGTTAGACAACCTAAAACAATTAAAATAGATATTAATAATGATAATTCATACTTAGCTATTAAAAAACTTTTAGAAAAATCTAATTCTAAGAAATTAATAGCTAAACCTATTTATGGGGTCGATTGCCAAGATACTAAATTAATACATGATGATAAAGAGGCATATAATTTAAATAATCATAAAAAGGAATTGATAATTCAAGAATTTATTGAAGGTGATACTGTAAGTGTTAGTTTAATATCCGATGGGAATGAATCTATTCCAATTAGTTTAAATGAACAGTTCATAGCTATTAATAATAATGAATTTAATTATCTTGGAGGAGAGATTCCATTCGAACATCCTTTAAAAGAAGAAGCTTTTAAAATAGCTAAAATAGCTACTGAAACTATTGATGGGCTTAAAGGTTTTATTGGTGTTGATTTAATATTATCCAATGATAAAGTTTATTTTTTAGAGATTAACTCCAGATTCACAACTTCTTATGTTGGTTTAGCTAAAATAATTAATATAAATATTGGTGAAAGTATAATAAAATTATTAACCAATCAGATAACTTTAAATTCTATAAATTTTAAATTTAATGGTAAGGTTAAATTCATAAAAAATGGTAAAAATTTAGAAATCAAATTATCATAATTAAATTCTTAAATAAAAATTTATTTTCATCTTCGATAACGATATTATCTTAAATAATGTATTAATATTGATTATAACTAATGTAATGATTAACATGAATATTTTAAAGAAAAATCCAAACTTTGATAAAATTATAGGTATAGGATTATTTATTTTAAGTATAATTTTGTTATTGGTTATGTTGATTTTAGGATTAAATCAAGCATTATGGAATGATGAAACATTTACTTTTCAACTTATTAGTATGTCATTTAATAATATGTTATCTGCTACTGCAATGGATGTTCATCCTCCATTATATTACATTATTTTAATGGGTATTTTCAAGCTTTTTTCGCCCTTATTTCCTACTTTTAATATTATTTTTGCTAAATTAATATCCATTGTTCCTTTAATATTATTAATATATTTTAGCTTCATTAATTTAAGAAAGGAATTGGATTGGTTAACTGGAGGTATTTTCGCATTTTGTATTATTACGATGCCTAAATTAATGTTTTATGGTGTTCAGGTTAGAATGTACTCTTGGGTAATGTTTTTTGTGACTTTAAGTTTTTACTATTCTTATAAAATTACTAAGCAATCCACTAAAAAAAATTGGATCATTTTTACTATATTTTGCTTATTAGCTGCTTACACTCATTATTATGGAGCATTTGCTGTAGGTATAATCTATTTAATGTTATTGGTTTACTTAATCTTAAAAAATAGGGTTTTGGTTAAAAATTGGGTTTTCTCTACAATAGCTATTATCCTGTGTTATATTCCATGGATGAACATATTTCTTCATAAAAGTAAATATTTTGATAGTCAGCAATGGTATATTCCTGTATCTGAAGAGATAACTAAATCATTTGGTGTTTTATTTTCTCCTACAAATATCATGTATGATTATAATTTAACTAACTTAGGGATGTTACTATTTATATCTGTTATATTGTTAATAATATCCTATATTTTATTTATAATAATAAAGGATAGAAATTATTCTTTTAATTTTCTTGGTTTAGGCGGTGTTTTTGTTTTAATAGCTACAATGGCATTTGCATGGTTATTTTCTATTTATGTTAGTCCAATGTTGTATGCAAGGTATTCTTTTCCAATGGTAGGTTGTTTATGGTTGTCGGTTGCAGTTTTATTAGCTAAATTTTATTCAAAAAAAATGATTTTTATTCCAATATTAACAGTTATTTTATTGGTTGGTATTATGAATTGTGTTTCATTTATAAATTATGAAACTGATCTGAATTCAGGGGATTTAGAATTCAGAGGATATGTAAATCAAATAGGTGAAAATGATACCATAATATGTTTATCTTCTTCATTTGATGTTGATTTCTTTAAATTTTATTTAAATAGTACAAATTTTGTTGTGGGATGGAATACTTCTTCAATACATTCTGATATAGAAAATAAACTAAAAAAAGGTAAAATTTGGGTTTTTGATAATTGGGGTAAAAATACTGATGGAACAAAAGAATTTAGTAATTTATTAATGGAAAATGGTTTTAAGTTAGATGATGTTGGTGAAATAAAACAAACATATGGAAATTATCCACATAATATTTATTTGATTAAATCCAGTCAGTAACTGCATATAATTAAGGAAGATGATTTTCATGATTAAAATGAATAATATTAAAGTTGAAGTAATTTTTTTAATTTTTTGTCTATTTTTTGGTTCTATATTTGCTGTGATTAATCCTCCTTTTGCGGCTTCTGATGAAATGTGGCATTTCTTTAAAGCTTATGATATAAGTCAAGGACATTTAATTCGTGATAGTCCTGTCATCGAAATTCCAAGAAATTTTGATGTTATTTATCATTTTACTCCATGGGAAGCATCAACAGTTGAAAATTACCGAAATAAAGATTATAATTTTTTTAATAAACCTTTAAATAACAATGATACACAAATAATAGGGCACTGTAAAAATAGCATGGAAATTCCCAATTGAAAAATTGGAAAACCATGATAAAAGTTTAATGAGATGTATATGGTCTGAACTTTTTCTGCTACAAATCCAAATTCAAGATTTCGAATTTCCATCCTCTTTTTACAGTGCCAATAATAGATAATCTTATGAGTTTTAATTATATGCCTCTTCCTTATTTAGGTGTTGCTTTTGTTATTAAAATTGGTGAATTGCTTAATAGTTCACTATTGGCTTTAATGTATTTTGGTCGTTTGATTAATTTGTTAATATATACTATAATTGTTTACTTTAGTATTAAAATTCTCCCTACTGGAAAATATGTGTTTTTATTACTTGCTTTAATGCCAATGTCGTTATATGTAGCATCTTCAATTTCTGCAGATAGTTTAAATCTTGCATTATCATTTTTTATAATATGAGGATTCCCGCTTAATAACTTTTTAATTTTTTTTATTACCTATCAAATTTTTCTCTTAAAAATTTAAATGCCAATAGGTTAATATAAATGCCATATAGCATAATTTAAAAAAAATGATCCTGTAAAAAAATCATAGATTCCTAATGGAGTTCAAAATACGATTTTTAACAGGAAAAATTTAAATTATGTGTATTGAATTAATTTAACCAGTCTCTTAATTTTTTAATTGTAAAAACCCGTGCTAAAGTTATGCTGCCAAAAAAATAAAAAAAATAAAAATTTAAAATTGGATTGGTGTTAACTTATTATTCAGATTAGTATAAGAATAATAGTAACCATCAGTATACTTGAAAAAATACAAACTCCCATAATAATAGAATTTACTATTTTGAGTATTCCAATTGATTATATTTATTACCTGAGTTGAACCATCTGGATAGGTATATACAATTTTTTGATTAGTATCATTTATAGTGAAATTAACAGTTCCATTTGGTTGAACGAGTTTTCTGTCTATCAATATTCCTATAGGATACCCATAAAGACTAAAATCCATTATACTTACATTAGTTGTAGGTAAAGCACTATATTGATTACCATATCCAGAGGGTGGACCATTTGTAACATTAAATGTACATTCACCAATATAAAATGCATTGACTGAACTTAAACTAATCACAAAAATAGCTAAAATAGCTATTGCTAAATATTTCATTTTCATATTTGAAACCTCCATTTTAAATTATTTTATTTCATATTAATTGAATTGTTGACATATTAATATTTTGGCAAAAATGAACCACTGATCAAAAAGTATATTGAACTTATAATGGAAAAATAGGTTAATATAAATGCCAATAGGTTAATATAAATGCCATATAGCCTAATTTAAAAAAATGATCCTGTAAAAAAATCATAGCTTCCTAAAGGTTCAAAATACGATTTTTAACAGGAAAAATTTAAATTATGTGTATTGAATTAATTTAACCAGTCTCTTAATTTTTTAATTGTAAAAACCTGTGCTAAAGTTACACTATCAAAAAAATAAAAATTTAAAATTGGATTGGTGTTGACTTAACATTCTGCTTATAATAATAATAAGGGTAACTATCAGAATAAGGGTAACTATCAGAAGTATACTTGTAAAAATACAGTCCCTCATGATAATAGAATTTACTATTTTGAGCATTCCAAGTGATTATATCTAGTACTTGAGAAGGAGCTGAACCAACTGGATCGGTATATACAATTTTTTGATTAGTATCATTTATAGT
>JAITOM010000328.1 GCA_031289975.1 Methanobrevibacter sp.
TCACTAAAGAAAATCAAAGATTTGTTATCGAAGATAACTTAGGAAAATCGAAGATTTTTCGTTTCTAACTTTAAAAACTAAAAGTTTTTAAAATAAAAGAAAATAATTTTGCAAAACACTACAATATAACTAATTCTAAATTATTATTTCTAATTTTAAATCATTATTTATAAAATATATGAGTTTAAACTTAATAAATTTTTGATGTTTATAATGTATCTAATTTAAATCTCAATAATTTCAAAGTCGATACTGCCTAAACCAATATCTTGACAATAGTTAAGCAGATGATTACCATCCACATTTTCCCAAACTCCTTTAAACTTATCTTCACCATGATTGCAATTTTTATGAATTAATGTGTCTTTAATTCCTTTTTGCTGATTTACTAAATATAAACTTGCAGCATCAATAGCTACTGCATCATTAGAAGCTAAAAATCCAATATCTGGAACAATTGGGGCATCACTAAATGGAAAACAATCACAATGAGGAGTTATATCTGTTAGGAAATTAATGTAAGCTATTTTATCTTGTTTGTTTTTAACTGCTCCTAATGCATATTCCCCCATTCTTTCAATAAATTTAGGTATTTCTTCTTCCCAATTTAAATCAATTGATTCATTTGGACATGCAGATTTACAATCCATACATACAACACATTTATCATAGTTAATAAAATACTTTTTAGGATTTTCGTTGTGGAATATTGCATTCACTGGACACACACCTTCACATATTCCACAATTATTACACTCATCTTGCATAATTGGTTTAGCAGCTTCATGCTGTTCTAATTTACCATTTATAGTTGCACAACCCATTGATAAGTTTTTAATAGCTCCTCCAAAACCACTTAAGGTATGGCCTTTGAAATGTGATGCAACCAAAAGCCCATCAGCATTAAAAATATCTCCTCCAATCTTTGCAGTTTTTACATGCTTCTGATTTATCTCTACTAAAGCTTCATGTTCACTGTTAAGCCCATCAGCTATTATTAATGGAACTCCAACAACAGAATATGAAAACCCATTTAGGGTAGCTGTTTTTAAATGATCCACTGAATTATGTCTTAAACCAAAGTACAATGTATTGGTGTCTGTTAAAAATGGATTAGCACCAGTTTTTTTAATTTCATCGATTATGTATCTAATTAAAGTTGGAGAGATGTATGCATCATTGCCTCTTTCTCCAAAATGTATTTTAACTCCTATTAATTCATTTTCATTATATAAATCAGTGAAATTTGCTTTATTAAATAGATTTATTAACTTGTTTCCTTTATTATCCTTTTCACTTCTTGATCTTAAATTTGAAAAATAAACTTTTGAACTCATAAAATATCACACATATTTTTTAATATATAAATTAAAGAGATATACACATAAACTAAGAAATCATAGGATTCATTTTTTAATCTTAACAATGTCTCCTAAGGTAGGTTTAACATCATCTGATTTTGGATCTTCTTTTAAATTAAATTCCCCAATTGCTTCGATTAATGTTATTTTAAGAGCTTTCTCAAATTTTTTAGCTAATTTTATATCTGGAATCATTTTACCGCTTTCAACGCGAGCTATAACTGAAGCTTTTTCATTGATATTACTCGATAATTCCTCTCTTGATAAACCTTGAAACTCTCTTTTATCTTTAATTATAATATTGTATTCTTCAACTAACTCATCCTTTGGTTCATCATTTGCTATGAAATTAGATTTTTTTATATTATTACTTTTATCACTGTTTTTAGTGTGACTTTTTTTAATCACAACTTTTGGTGTTGGAGGTGTTTTCTGCACTTTACCAAACTTAGTACAATTTGTACAAACATCCAATATAGATCCATCAATTTTTATTTTAATAGGTTCATCATCTTTTATTACTTCACCACAAATTTCACATCTCATGAGATCACATTTTCATAGATTATTTTAAATAACAATATATTTGAACTGGTAAAAAATATTTAATATAAATTAAATTTTTCTTTTTTAGATTTTTCATTTTTTTTAAAATTTCAAAAGTTCAGGTTTTTATGAGCTTATTTTCACTATTTTTGTTAATGAACTTTTATTTGTATTATAATATCTCTTGCAGAATCTTCAATTAAAGAGTGTCACTATTCGACTCTAAATTTAATGCATTAATTACACTAAAGGTGTCACCAGTAATTTGAGAGGTATTCTTTTGCTGTGTTTTTATTGTAAATGATTTTATAACTCTTCCTCCGCGAGCTTGAAATTTTTCTTCCATTCTTTGAATAGCTTTATTTCCACCTACAGTTCTCATTGTTGCAAATAGAATAATCTTTTTCCCTTTAAAATTATAAGTATCAATAGCTGTTATAATTGCAGGCACAGGATTAGCTACCCAAACTGGTGTTCCAACATAAATTAAATCATAATCGCTTAAATCCAATTTTTCAGGCGATATTTTAGTTTTGGATTCCCTAAATGCATCTATTACTGATGTTATTTTTGATTTAAAATTATTTCTTTCTTTATAATCTCTAATTTTAATTAAATCTCCAGATAATTGAGACGATAATGTTTTTGCAACAATTTCAGTATTACCACTTTTTGAATAGTATATTATTAAATTTTTCATCGAATCTTCTCTTTAAATTCATTTGTATGGTAGTTAGATTAATTTAATTGTTATTATTAATGTATTTTTAAAAAAGTTATTTATTAAAAATTTTATCAACTAATATATATTTTACTAACTTATAATTAAATAGTTTATTTTATTTATTTTTTAAAAATAATAATTTTAATTTTAAAAAATTGATTTTAAGAAAGATTAAAAGTAATAATATTTTGCAAAAATCTAAGTTTTATACTATATAAAAATCCATGCTAAATTTACAGTGCCTTAAAAAGGTGGTGTAAATTTAGCATGGATTTTTGCAATTGAAAAATTAAGTTTTATAAAACTATCTTTATTTCACAAATACACCATCAATTATTTATTGTGTTTAAAGAGGTTTTTGTATTATAGTAATAACATATTTGGAGAACCATCCATGAAATATCTAATTCAGTTACCATACAATCTTTAACTCTTTTAAAATCAGAACATGTCTTTACTTTTAAGATTTTTTTAATTCTTTAATCTCATATGATTGATCTTATTGAAGTTTTAATGCTTCTTTAAAATCTATTTTATTTCGATATAAAGCTGAACCAATAATCACACCTTCAACATTAGTTTTTTTTAGTTTTTTTAAATCATAAATACTGCTTATCCCTCCAGAATAAACAATTGGAATATTTACAGAATTTTTAAGTTCTATTAATGGTTCAAGAGATATTCCATTTAATAATCCTTCAACATCAACATTAGTAAAAAGTATGGTTCCAGCACCTAAATCTTCAAACTCCTTAGCTATTTCATTCGGTGTTTTATCAATATTTTCAGTCCAACCTTTTATAAGGACTTTATTATCCTTACTATCCAATGAAATCATTATTCTATCAGCTCCATATTCTTCTGACAAAATTTCTATAGATTTGGGTTGATTAATGCCCATTGTCCCAAGTATTATTCTTTCAACCCCTAAATCCAATAGCTTTTTAGCATAATGAATGTTTCGTATTCCACCACCTAATTGAATGGGAATAGAAACTTCATTTAACACTTTTTTAATAGCTATTAAATTAGATTCATTATTAATAGCTCCATCCAAATCAACTACATGGATTAGCTCTGTTCCATAATCTTCCCATTTCTTAGCTATTTTTTCTGGATTAGCAATTTTAACCATTTCTGTTCCAGGCTTACCTTGCACTAACTGAACACAGTTTCCATCTTTAATATCTACTGCTGGAATTACAAACATTTTATTATCACTAAAAAACATTCATTCACCT
>JAITOM010000333.1 GCA_031289975.1 Methanobrevibacter sp.
AATCTGGATTTGTAGCAGAAAAAGTTTAGACCATATACATGTCATTAAACTTTTATCAAACTTTTATCCTTTATTTCCAATTTTTCATTTGTGAAAATCCATGCTAATTTTACAGTGCCAGATATTAGGCAGTGTAAAATTAGCATGGAAATTTAAAGTCCAGAATTTAGTTTTTAGGCAGAAAAAATTTAACATGAAAAAATTTAACAAATATATACATGTACATGTTGAACTACATATTTCAATGAAATAGTGCATTATTTTTGACTATTTCATAATTGTTGCCCAGTCTCATAAGTAAAAGTTTTAATGTGGAACTATTGTTAAGACAATTTAATTTTAGGTATTTATTTTAAATGTAATATTTTGATAATTTTTTGTCTGCTTTTTTTAGTGAAGCCCAGTTAATTTTACTATTATATTTATGTACTATATAAACTCATATAATTAATTTGTCTTAACATTATCTATTCTCCTGAAATAATACATTATTTTTAACTATTTCGTAATTGTTTTCCCATTAAAGATAAATATTTAAAAATTAAATAATGTTCTCTATTAAAAATTGATTCTAATATGAATAATTATTTTTTCTCTAAGTTCGTCTGGAATTGTTTTCTCTTTAAGTCCTGGAGGATATCCAAAATCAGGATCTGTAAATTCTATTCCTTCAAAAATCACTGGATCTTTATATCTTGGATGCAGATGCCAATGAATTTGAGCTTTAATTTCTCCTGACTCATTTCTGTATGCTGCATTTTTAAAACACGCCCAGTTGTATAAATCAGGCTCAAAAGATTTATTCATAGCAATTTCAGTATTTTTAACAATTAAACTAAATTCTTTCCATTCCTGGGATGTTAAATCCCTTAAATTCATGACTTCTCTTTTTAAAGCTAAAACAGATGTTCCTAAATATCTTTGAGATGGAGCTAAAAATAGTTTCCAAAACTTACTTTCAAAAATTAAGTCCCCATAGACATTTTTCTCTTCTCTAAATTCATATTTCATTATTAATCCTCTATTAACAAGTATTATAATCTTGTTAAAAAATAAGTTTATCTTTTACTATTTCATGCCCTTCATTAATTAGTAATTTTTTTTTAAATTTTAATCCTCCTAATCTAAAGCCTGATAACAATTTATTGGAAGCAATTACTCTATGGCATGGAATTGCAATAGCTATTGGATTCTTATTTAAAGCAGTTCCAACTGCCCTATATGCTTTAGAGTCAATTGCATCAGCTATTTCTTTATAGGTTCTTACTTCACCGTAAGGTATTTTAAATGTTTCAGATAATACTTTTTTCTGAAAATCGCCTAAATTCAATAAATTCCAATCCACATTCTCTTTAAAATCTACATTATCACCATTTAAGAAATTGTTTAATTTTGATTTTAATTTATCACATTTATTAAATTCTTGATTAATAAAATCACTTTTATTATTATCAGTATTATCCTCTAAAAATACTTTTAATAACTTATTATCTTTACAAAAACAATTGAATATCATTTTTATCCCCTTTTATTTTAGAGTTATTTTTTATTACAGCTGTGTAAAAAATGTTTGTAATTACTCATTTATTTTTAAATATCATATTGTTGAAAATTTATTTTCAACTTAGGAGAATTTATTCACCTGTTTATGAATTTCAAATTAATATTAAATTGATTTTTTAAATAATAATTTTTATTTTTAAAAATAAGAATTATAATTTTTTTAATTAAAAATTTAATATTTATGCTGCTGTAATTTAAAAAATTTCATTATTGAACTTGTTCAATTAGAAAATCTGAAAGATTTTCTTTAGTGAAATTTTTTATTTCACTTAGAAACACGAAGTTTTTCTTTATTGAAATTTTTTATTTCAATTAGAAAATCTGAAAGATTTTCTTTACTTAAAAATTGTTTTAAGTTAGAAAAAATTTTTTATTTTTTCTTTACTTACAAACTCTTTACTTACAAACATTATTTCATGTACTGTTAATTATTATATATACTATTAAGATATTAAATATATAATGTTTTTAATTAATTAAAAAAAATGAGGGATATATTATGTATAAAAAAATATTAGTTCCTACAGATGGTACAAAATTTTCAGAAAAATCAGAAGAACATGCTTTACTGATTGCAGAAGCTTTAGGATCTGAAGTTATAGGTTTAAGTGTGGTTGATACATCTTTTTTAAATGGTCTTCCTGCAGATGATACAATATATGAAATTAATCAAATTCTTAAAAAAGAATCTGAAAAGAATTTAAAAAGATTTGAAAATATTAAAAAAGAAAAAAATAGTAATGTTAAAATAAAAACAATTTCGATTGAAGGTTCGCCAGCAGACACTATTATAGAAGTTGGTGAGAAAGAAGATGTTGATTTAATTGTTATTGGAAGTTCTGGGAAAACAGGATTACAAAAGTTTTTAATGGGAAGTGTAGCTGAAAAAGTAGTTAAATTAGCAAAATCTAATGTATTAATTGTTCATTGAGTATTTAATTAATATTTTAATATATATCTTAATTTATGGTGTAAAAATGTTAGTGAAAGATATTCTATCAAATAAAATAATATCTATTTCAGTTCCAGGAAATCGTGAAAAAGCATTTGAAATAATAAATAAAGAGAAAGTTTCAAGTTTGCCTGTGGTGAAAGAAGGCACAAAAAAATTAGTGGGGATTATCACTCGATCTAATTTAATTGAAAATCCTGATGAAGAACAATTAGCCATGTTAATGACAAGAAATCCAAGCACAGCAACTTTGAATGATGATGTTATAGATCTTGCTAAAAAAATGTTGGAGATTAATGTAAGAAGAATTCCTATTGTAGATGGTGAAGAGTTAATTGGAATTATAACCTCTTCTGATTTAGTTTCATTAGCAATTAGTGAAATGGATATAAAAGAGGTCGTTGAGGATTATATGCTCAACACTATTCCTACTGCTTGGAAAGAAACCCCATTAAATGTAGCATTTGAAACCATGAAATTTGGTAAAATAAAATGTGTTATTGGTTTAAATAATGAAGGAAAGCTTAGTGGCATAATTACAGAATCTGATTTCATTAAAGAAAGTGAAGTTGTAGCTAAAACAAGTGTTCAAAGTTCTACAGTTGGGACAGAAGGAGATAAATGGTCTTGGGATAGTAAATCTGTACTTTATATAGAAAAACATAGTCTTAAATTTTCTGATAAATCTATTGGGGATGTTTTTTCCCAAGAAATCGTTACTGTTAATACAAAAACAAAGGTATCTGATTGTGCTAAAAAGATGAAAGAATATAAAATCGATCAGGTTCCTGTCATTGATGTTGAAGGAGAATTAACTGGATTAATAAGAGCTAATGATTTACTTCGTGCTATGATAAATATTAATTAAATGATAAATATAGTGATGTAAAAAATGTTTGTAATTAATCATTATTTTTAAACATCTTATTTTTATAAATTTCAAATTAATATTAAATTAATTTTTTAAATAATAATTTTTATTTATTTATTTTT
>JAITOM010000003.1 GCA_031289975.1 Methanobrevibacter sp.
ATAATTTAAATATATTTTAATTAATATAAATGATTTTAAATTAATATTTATAAAATCTATGATTTTATAAGTCAAAAAATTTATAATTTTTGCTATTTTTTAATAATATTTATTTTTAAAAAAATTCATTTATTAAGAACTTTATCAAAACCACTATATTTAAATTTAAAATCATGGATTTTTATAAAGTTGAGAACCAGATATCGGATCTTTGAACCCCATGTTCTTTTTACACAACATATTCTGGTAGACAGCAAAAATTAATAAAATTGTTACAATTCATAAACTCTTACTTCACCAGGAGATATTTGTTCAACATCATTAATATCCATCACTTGTCTAAGTGAAACTTCTTCAGATGCGATTGCAAACATTTTATCGTTTTCAGCCATGACCCCAGGTCTAAGACCTAATCTATCTTTGGCTATTCCAATTCCTTCTGGAGTTCCAATAATATAAGAAAAAGGACCATCCATATCTTCAACAGATTGATTTAATGCTTCTTCCAAAGAGTAACCTTGATCTAATTTATCTGCAATATAATGAACTAAACATTCGGTATCATTATTAGTCTCAAAAACATGCCCTTTCCTTTCTAAAGGATCTCTTATTTTCCAATAATTTGTTATTTGCCCATTATGAACAACAGTAACATCCTTTATTATGTAAGTTTGGAAAGGATGAGCATGATATCTATCTACATTACTTTCTGTAGAAAATCTTGTATGTCCAATAGCATGGCTACCTTTAATTTCATTTACATGATACTTTTTTATAATGTCTTTAACATAACCAATATCTTTTATCATTTCAAAGGAATGACTTCCATTTAAAACAACAACATCTTCATCAATTTTATCAATTACATGAAGAAGAGGATTTAATTGTCTAAATTTATCAAGAGATATTGTAGCCCTGTATACTATTGTATTATCTTCATCTGACGCGAATATTTGATCAGATTTTATGGGTGTTTCTTGGTTTATAACATCTTTAACTCTATCAAAAAGACCTGTTTTCTGACTTACTTGAATATTTATATTATATTCATTTTCTTTTAATTCTACACCACCATAAATTGCAAAACCTGCTGAATCAGGTCCTCTATGTTGCAATGCATCCAACATTTTACCCATATCTTCTCCAGCATTATGTACTTTACGGTCTTTATAAACAATCCCAGCTATTCCGCACATGACGATCTCCTTTAAATGAATTATGATTATTAATTTATATTCTTTTATTTTATAATAGTATAGTAGTGTAAAAAAATATTTGTAATTAATCATTGATAATTTAAAAACTTCTTTTTGTTTTTTATTAGTATTAACTTTTTCTATTTTCATACTTTTTCAACTATTTTTATTATATTTTCATCGCTTTTTTAAGGTTCTTATTCCTTTTTTTGGTTAATTACATTATTTTTCTATTATTTAATTGATATTTATTATATTCTTTATATATTTTTATCAAAATGTTATTTACATGTTTTATTTGCTTATGTTTTAATTATTTATACCTTATTACATACAAATTACATCGGTGATAATATATAGTGTTTTGTAAATTTATGAAAGATTCTATTCAAAAAATTTTTTATGAAATATTTTTTAAAAAAATTGATATTTATCTTTTAAATTAAAATTAAAACATTATGTGACAATTTTAAATTATAAATATTTTTTTCTAATTTAATGAATCCTAATATCTCCTTTGATTTTTCATAGCTCTCTATTTCAAATAATTTATATATTCCTTTTATATGTTTTTCAGCTTTATTCCTTTCATCCTCTGATTTACAACTGTCTAATATAAATCATTTTTTAGTCAGGAGCCAAGATCTTCACATACTCATTTTTTTATTTTATCATTTATCTTAACTATTTAACCAATTCAATATCATTATTTGAATTTATATTGAGTTCTTTTAGATTTATCATATTATTAATAACATCTAAAAATCTATTTTTAGTGTTAATTCGACATGCACTAAACCCTAATAACACAGAAGATACTTTAGCTAAATCATCACTCTGTAAAGCATATTGTTCTTTAAGGATTAAAATTATAGTTTCTTTAATTTCTTCATCAGATATAAGTTTAATATTAGGTTTTTCTCTTTTTCTTAATGTAACTGGGTTTTTATAAGAATAATAAAATCCATTATTTACATAGAATCTGTTTTGATAGAACATATCATGTAGGAGTAAATCTACAGTATTTTTAAATTTTTTGGTTGCTTTGGTTTCATATATATCCTTCATACGATCATACATTTCATTTATGTGTATAGGAGATTCAAAATCAATTATATCAAAGAGTAATTCTTTCTTTTCAATATTGGAGTTTTTATAAAAATCATTTCTCTTGTATGTATTATAATACTGATAATGAGGTATTGTTTCATCTAGTGTATTAGATTTTTTTTCTTTCTTTTCTAATAGATTATTTATATCACTATCAGATAAATTTTCATTTATCTGCTTTGTATCATCTTTAAAATTTCTAAATTTTTCATTGTCTGTTTTTAAATTATTTTCATACTTATTTGATAATTCAATAGCTTCAATTAAATTTTTTTTAGCATTTTCTCTATTATTATACCACTCAGTAGACCATATTCTATGGAAATTCCAACCTAATCCTTCCAATATATCTTGTCTAAGTCTATCCCGATCTCTTGCAACAGGAGAACTATGATAAGGTGCTCCATCACATTCTATTCCTATAATATAATTATCATGATTTTTTTTGTCAACTACTGCTAAATCTATCCTAAATCCTGCAGATCCAACTTGTTTTTCAACCATATATCCTTTATTTACTAAAAAATTATAAACAGATTTTTCAAAATCAGAATCAAAATCTTCTCCAGTATAATAATTTTTTGGAAACTCTCCTTTTTCAGCATAATATAAGAATGTTTTTAAAGCTTGTAAACCTACAGATGTTGATTTATCAAGACTTAAATCACTTGATTTGAAATTAGAGAAAACTATACATTTTTCTCTTGCTCTTGTTATAAGTACATTTAATCTTCTTTCTCCACCAGCTCTATTAAGTGGACCAAAGTTCAAAGTTAATTTTCTATCTTTATCAAAACCATAGCCAATACTTATTAATATAATATCTCTCTCATCTCCCTGAATATTTTCTAAGTTTTTAACAAAAAATCCGTCTTTACCAGATTGATTAAAGAATTTTTCAATTTCTGGATTTTCTTTAAGTCTTATTTCTAATTCTTCTAATATTGCTTGTTGCTGATTCGTGCTAAAAGTTCCAATCCCTAAACTTTTATTGTTTCCATGTTTTTTAAAATGATTTATAGCATAATTTACAACTTTTTTTGCTTCAAGTGGATTTCTTGAGCCTTTACCCCTATTATAAAAACAATCTTTACAATACTCAAATTTAAGACCTAAATCTTCAGAACTCTTAATTGGAGATGGATAAATGAATAATGAATTGTTATAAAATTCTGCATTAGAAACTGCAATTAATGATTCATGTCTACTTCTATAATGCCATTTTAACATTTTACTATCAAAAACAGAAGAAGTTAAATGAAGAATACTTTCAAGATCAATGAAAGAATACTCATCATCATTTTCTTCCTCATCTATAATTCCACTATCAAAAAATGTAGTTGGAGGAAGCTGTTTTGTATCACCCATAATAATATAGTTTTTCCCTCTCAATAATGCTCCAATAGCATCTTCAATTTTTACTTGACTGGCTTCATCAAAAATTATATAATCAAAATATGATCTATAATAATGTGGATCTAAAAATTTGGCGATAGAAATTGGACTCATCATAAAACATGGTTTAATATCCCTAATAACATTTAAACAATCACTTAAAATCTGTCTTATAGGTTTTATCTTTCTTTTTTTATTCATTTCTCTCATTAATCTTCCTAATTCTGATGAAGGATTAACAGTACCAGAAATAGCTGGTTTTCTTCTCCATAAAATTTCGTTTACCCTAAACCTATTTAACTTAATCACTTTTAAATCAAGTTTTTTAAATTTATCAATGTTTTCTTCATGTATAGTGGTACTAAAATCATGTAATAAATCATTATCTTTTAAAATGTTCTTTAAAATATTATTAGCTAAATTATAGTTAAATATGGGGATAATAGCTTCTTTATTAATTTCATCATTAGCAATAATTTCAATTAAATCTTTAGTGTATTCATTTGTATATTTTTCACAGCTATTTTTATATAATCTCCAATCATGCAACTTGTTTATATGTTTATATAAATTATTAAACCAATTTTGAATTTTTGATATTTCTTTTGATTTGATAAAGTCATTAGATAAGCTTTCATCTTCAAAATGTAATAATTTGTCTAAAAAAGTGTATTTTTCTATAATTTTTATTTTAAGATTTTCAATATTTTTTAAATATTTTTTCATTTCATTAAAATCAATATTTTCTTTTAATAAATCAACAGTCTTTAATGTGAAAAAATTAGAATTAAATAACTCATTAAAAATTAAAATAATCTCATATTTACTCATTAATTCACTAATATTAGATTGATGTCCTTTCCATAAATCTGAAAAGAAATACTTTCCTATTTCATCATTTGAATCAATATATTTATGTAGCTTTTGACTTTTAATTAATTCATTAAGACCTTTTTCTAAATCTTTAAATGTAATATATTTTTTGTTTAAAGTAAATTCAGACATTTCTTTTTTTATTTCTTCTATTTCACTAGCCCAATTAAGCAATTTTTCAGATTCAATAATAATTTTACCTTCATTAACTTCCTGTTCATAGTAGTTTAAAATTTTTTCTTTCAACGAATTTAAATGACTATTCCATTTAATAACTTGATCAAAGTCATTTTCAATTTTTTCATCTGAAACATTCAATGAATAGTAATTTTTAAACTCTTTATATATTGCTTTAAATTCACTATTAAATATTTTTGAAAAGAAGGATTTTCTTCTTTCTCTAAAGAGATTCAACTTTTTATAGATATTTTTATCTTTTAAAATTGAATCAACACCTGAATTACCAATATTAGTTTTGTATTTCTTAATATCATTAATCAGTTCCTTTAAATTTTCATTTTCTAAAATATGAAGATCTATATCCAGTGAATCAATATTTTTGTTTAATGACTTAACACATTCTTTTTTTTCTTCTAAATCTTTTAATAATACTTCAGGTTTTATATCTTTAGTCAATCTTTTATATTCTTCAATATAGTTTAAAATGGTTTTTAATTCATTGCCTTTTATTAATTTAGGATTCACTTCAAGAACATTATAATTTTTAAGATATTTATCAATTTCTTCCAAATTCTCTATTTCTCTTGATCCTGTAATATTTGATAGACTTTTAATGTTTTCAAGTAATTCCTTTAAATCATTTGAAAGATTATTTAGATTTTCACTTATATCTTCAATATCATCAGGTAATAGATTTTCTGGTGAAGTGTTTCTCCAAGGATTCTCTTTAATAGGTTTAACAGAATCATACACATTTGAAACTTTTTCAATTTCATTTATTAACTCCCCTCTTTTTTGAGAATTATAATTATCTAAATTTTTCATTTCAAAACGAATTAGTGTTTGATTTAAGCTTTCAATTTTTTGACGATTGAATTCATATATTCCTATTAATTCATAAGGGGATAAATCAGTGTTTTTATATTTAGTAGATATAATCTCCATATAATTATTAAGTTTTTCTTTTAAAGAATCTAAATCATGAAAATCTGTAGTATCTTTAAGAAGATTTTGATCTAAGTTTAAAGTATATTCAATTTCATTTAAAAATTCCTTTTTATTAGATTTATTACTATGTAATTCTAAACATCCACTGCCTAGTCCAATATCATCTAACCTTTTCTTAACAACCTCTAAAGCTGCCATTTTTTCGCTGACAAATAAAATTGTTTTTTCATTAGCCATAAGCTCCGCTATCAAATTAACAATTGTTTGAGACTTTCCAGTTCCTGGAGGACCCTCTACAACTAAATTTTTCCCTTTCTTAGCTTCTTCTAAAACAATTATCTGAGAAGAATCTGCATCAACAACATGAAATACATCTGATGACTTAATTAACTCATCGATGTCATATTCATCAAAATGATTTGGATCATTATCTTCAGAAGGATTAAAAAGTTCACGAATAGGACTATCTTCAATTTTTGACCAATTTTCTAAATCTAAATCACGATACATCACAAATTTTTTAAAGTCAAAACTACTTAAATAAATTTCTTGATTAATCTTCCAATTCTCCTTTGAAGATATAATTTTTTCTATTTCCCCAAAATAATGATAAACATCATTTTTTGAATCAAATTCTTCAAAAGCAGGTAAATTAATTCCCTGTTCTCGAAGTTTATATTGTAACGATATATTATTTTGAACATCTTCATTCTCCCATTTAATAGTAAAAGGACTGCCTACAGATTCTCTTCGTATTTTTACAGGGATTAAAATCAAAGGTGCTTTATGAGTAATTTCAACATAATCTTCTTCACTCCATTCTAAAAACCCTAAAGCCAAAAATAAATTATTATAACCTTGCTCTTCCAAAATAGTCTTGCGATCTTGACTAATTACAAACAATTTTTTTTGCAATTCTTTTTCAGACAAATTTGTCTGTAATAATAAATCTTTATGTTTATCAGGAATCTCAGATTCATTTAACGACATAGACCACAATATATCATTTTTACATTCTTCTAATTCGTCAACTTGATTTTCCACATCAGAATAAATTTCCTTGTCTTTATCTTCCTTTTTATTGAAATCAGTTAATTTAACTTGTGGGGAAATATTAACTTTTTTCTCATTATCATTATTTTTATCAAAGTTAGGTAAAAATTCCATTGGGTTTTCTTCAAAAACTAGTATTTGATATAATTCAGCAGGATTTTCATCAATTATAAGAATATTTTGTTTTAACTCTCTAAAATTCAGCAGATTATTTCTCATCCCCATATCCAAAAGATTTTTACGAGAATTATTTATTTGTTCGGTTATAATTGACTTTATCTCTTCGTTTCCCATAAAACCACAAAATATTATTAATCATAGGATGTCTGAAAATTTGTAAAAATTTAAGCTATATTTATACTTAAACTATCTATTTTAAGATATAATTTTTTTTATTTACTAAAAGTACAAATTTATTACCCTAATTTTTATAAATGATCAAATAAAAATCGCCATATACTTATCATTTCAAAATGTATATTCAATATTAAGTTTGATTAAAACGATAGTATAGATACATTAAATTAAAAAATAATGAAAATATAGTAAAATAATTGATGCCATGATCAATTTAGTTATTAGAAAACTTTTGCAATGTGATTGGGTAACAATTATGTCAAAATAATACATTATTTCAGATGGAATAGGTAGTTCAGCATGGTTCCTGATTCATATTGATTAATATCTTCTTTATTTAATATTGTTGAAATACTAATTGTATAGTTTCTATTTATATGGATACTGTTATCTCATCATAATTAAGGTAAGGTACTAATCGATTCTTATTTCCTTGTTTTAATTCTATCAATCCATTTTCAGCTAATTTTTTAACTTTTGGTTGTACTGTACTAATGTCTTTATTTATTAATCTCGCTAATTCTCTTATTGATTCTGGTTGTTCTGTTTTTATCATGATTAATAACTCTAAATCTGTTTCATTTATTTTTAATTTATCAGTTATTATTGTCTTTGACCTATTTATTATTTCATCTAAATGATTTAAATGGTATTTCCATGCTTCTAAATCAACATAGTATATCATGTTGTTTGTTCTCTTTAATCTTTTTTCTAATTCAATTATTGAACCATAAGTTTTTACCATTTCTTTTATAAATTCTTTTCCTGTCTGTTTTTTTAGTAATATGACTCTCATGATTATTTCAACTCTTTGTATAATTCTTTTAACTTTAATCCTTTATTTTTAGTTATATACTCGTAAACTATTTTATATACATCTGTTGATTTAAATTCACACGAAAATTTAAAATACTGTTGGTAAATAATATTATTTATAAAATAATCTATTAAAATATAGTGTTTTGTGAATTTATCTATTTTTATTTTCAAAAAATTTTTTATAAAATATTTTTTAAAAAAATTGATATTTATCTTTTAA
>JAITOM010000024.1 GCA_031289975.1 Methanobrevibacter sp.
AATATATTTATTTAAAATTAAGTATATTAATTAAAATAAATTTATATTATTTAAAATTTAAAATTATAGATTTTTATAAATTAATATTTAAAATTAAATAATTTAATAAAAAAAATTATAATTCAAAATTTAAGAACTTTTCCAAAATGACTATAATAAAAATCAAAAAAGAAAATTTTTAAATTTAATAAAAGATCTAATTCCTTTAGTTCAGGATATTAGCACAGAAAAATTAATAGATAATAATGCCATAATATTTAAGATTAAGGAAGAATATTTAAATGATTTAAATGATTTAATTCCTGGATGGATGATATCCGATGGAACTAGCAATATTTTATCTTTAATTATATCATTGTTTTTTACAAATTCTTCTTTAACTTTAATTGAAGAACCTGAAAGAAATTTACATCCCAAAATACTTTCAAGATTAGTGCATTTAATGGAAGATGCATCAAATAAAAAACAAATCATTACCACAACACATAATGCCGAAATTCTAAAGCACATGCCTATAGAGAATATCCTATTTATTTCAAGAGATGATGATGGGTTTTCAACCATAACTAAACCAGCAAATAATAAAGACGTGCAAATGTTTTTAGATGAAGAGATAGGTATAGAGGATTTGTTTACAGATGATTTATTGATGTGATATTATGTGTTTGTTGTATATTTTTGTTGAAGGGGATGATGATAGAAGGTTTTTTAATAATATTAAAGAAGAGTTAGCTAAAATTATCAACATCAATCCAAAAACAATTTTCATTATTCCTCATGTCCAAAAAAAGGATAAAATAATCGATGGATATATAAACAAAGCTAAAAAATCAAATAATAATTATTTATTCCTTTCTGATAGAGACACTCATCATTATCCATGTATCACTAAGAAAAAAGATGACTTACTATCCAAATATAAATCTCTTGAAATTGATAAAATTATAGTTGTAGAAGAAGCAATAGAAAGCTGGTATTTTTCAGGATTAAAAAATAAGTCATTGTTTGGAAATTCAAAAAAATTAAAATATATTTGTTCAAAAAAAGAATTTAATGATTTAATTCCTACAAAGTGTGAAAGAGTTGATTTTTTAAATGAAATTTTAAAATTTTTTGACTCGAAATTAGCTATAAGCAATAATGATTCATATAATTATTTGGATGATTCATTCCACGACCCTAAAGGATGCGGGGTTTTCTCAGCCAACTTATATAAATTTATTAATAACTTAAATTCACTAAAAGTAGAAATTAATCTTTGTTGGGGAATATTTTCATGTTTAAACCTAAATTCAATTATAATGATAAAATTGTTAACAATTTAACATTTATCTCAGAATCTAAAGCAATTATTTCAAATTCTCCATTAATACCTAAATGGGAAATAACTCTAAGAAAAGAGGCTATTTTAGTTAATGCGCATGCTTAAACTGCAATTGAAGGAAATTCTCTTAATATTGGGGATGTAAGTGCATTAGCTGATGTTCGCCAGATAATGGCTAAACGGAAAGATAAACAAGAGGTTTTAAATTATATCAACACTTTAAAAAGAATTTCTGATCTTGTTACCAAACCGATTGAAGTGCATGATTTATTAGAAATTCATAAAAGTTTAACAAAAGGAACATTAGAAAATTCTGCTGATGAAGGTGTTTTTAGAAATAAACAAGTATATGTAGGTAGAAGTGATGGTTCAGTTGTATTTATGCCACCAGAAACTGAAAAAGTTCCTATTTTAGTTGAAGATTTCTTGGATTGGTTTAATTCTCCCAATTTGCACGAAATTAATCCAGTTATAATCTCTGGTTTAACTCATTATGAATTAGTTAGAATACACCCTTTCATCGATGGTAATGGTAGAATTGCTAGAGTCATGGCTACTTTAGTTTTATACAAATTTGGTTTTGATTTAAAAAAGTTTTTTGCCTTAGATGATTATTACGATATGGATCGTCAAAGTTATTATAATGCTCTGAAATCGGTTAATCAAGAAACCCTTGATTTAACTCAATGGTTAGAATATTTTACAGATGGTGTTGCTGTTAGTATAAATTCTGTAAAAGAAAAAATAATAGGTTTAAGTAAAAATATTAGATTTTTAAAAGAAAAGGGACAAATTGCATTAAATGAAAGACAAATGTTAATTGTTGAAAAAATACTTGATAATGGAAAAATAACTAACAAAGACATTAGAAACATGTTCACTATTTCGAATACTACTGCAAAAAATGAAATTAAAAAATTAATAGAGTCAAATGTTATAAAAATGCAAGGTAAAGGTAGAAATACTCATTATATCTTAATCTAAGTTATATAAAATATGAGGTTCCCGATTAACTTGCCGATTACTTGCCGATTAGTATGAATTTTAAGATTATAATTATGATTAAAATATTCTAAATGGTTAAAAAACATTTTTTATGAATTTAAAGATTAAATTACTTTAAAAATCAGAATAGTTTAGTAAACTGTTTATTATGATAGAATCAAAACTAAACTGTGAAATCAAGAATATTTTGTCCGAAGAAGCCATTGCAAATCTAGAAAAAGCAGAACTTTTCGTTGATGAATGCAGAAGATTTTTATAAAATATTAATCAGAGGATAAAATGAAAGAATCAAAACTAAACTGGAAAGGATATTTTAGAAGAAGACATATCTAAAAATTTTTATTAAAAATTATACTGATAGAAAAAATGTTTGTAATTAATCATTTATTCTAAAATATCTTATTTTTAAAAATTTCAAATTAAAATTAAATTAATTTTTTAAATAATAATTTTTATTTCTTTATTTTTAAAAATAATAAATATAATTTTTGTAATTAAAAATTCAATAATTATACTTCATTTTTAAAAACTTCATTATTGAACTTGTTCAATTAGAAAATCTTTGATTTTCTTTACTTACAAACATTATTTCATACACTATATTCTTTAAATTATTCAAATTTTAATTTAAAGAAATATTAAACTTTTTTAAAAATTCAATAAAAATATATTATGTTAATAAAGTTAAACGAAATACTATACATGAATTAACAGAGGAATAGATGAATCCACAATAAAAGAATTCAAAAAAACAAAGCGAAATACTATACATGAATTAACAGAGGCGAAAATAATGAGTTACATGTTAGAATATATTAGCAAACAAATGAGCATTGAAGGATATGAAAATGAAATCAAAAAATTAATAAAAGCGTATAATAAAAAAACAGATGCCAATTTAATAATTTACACAGTAAATACTCAAATGAGTAATCTTCCAATTTCTTTAGATATGGAGGACCATTATACAATCAGAGATATTTTACGAAACGATGATTCTAAAAAACTTCATTTTTATATTGAAACCACCTGGTGGTTCAGGAGTGGCTGCTGAAGAGATTGGAAAATATTTAAGGAAAAATATGTTTATGTATAGTGTTTTGCAAAATTATTTTCTTTTATTTTAAAGACTTTTAGTTTTTAAAGTTAGAAAATCTTTGATTTTCTTTATTTATATATTAATTTATTTAAAATTCAATTAAATATTTGCAATCAGAAATTATTTTTATTTCTTTAAATTATTTAAATTAAATTTAAATGAGTAAATATTAATAATTTTAAATTTTAAATAATTTAAATATATTTTAATTAATATAAATAATTTTAAATTAGTATTTTTTAATAATATTTATTTATTTTAATAATATTTATTTATAAAAAGAATAATATTTATTTATAAAAAAGTTTATTTATTAAGAAATTTATAAAAACCACTATAATTTTAAATTTTAATTAATATAAATATATTTTAATTATAGTCATTTTGGAAAAGTTCTTAAATTTTGGATGATAATTTTTTTCATTAAATTATTTAATTTTAAATATTAATTCATTAAAATATATAATTCTAAATTTTAAATAATATAAATTTGTTTTAATTAATATAACTAATTTTAAATAAATATATTTTAATAATATTTATTCTTAAAAAAGTTATTTATTAAGAACTTTATCAAAATCACTATAGATTATAAAGATTTATTTAATAATGAAATATCTTATTTTATAATTTAAGATTTAAATAGTCTTTATTATTAAAAATATTATTTAAAACATTTGTTAATTTATAAAATACAAGTTATAAATAAATTATATGAATAATAAATAAAAATATTAATAATTTATTTTTATCAAACTTTAGTATCAAACTATAATCATGTATAATATTTATATATCAATAATCGATACCAAATTTGTTATTAAAATAGCTATAGTGGAATAAAAAAAGTTTGTAATTAATCATTTAATTTTATTTACTTAATTTTCAATAATATTTTCTAATATTTTATTAAATTATTAATTAATAAATTTAAATATTATATTTTTAAAAATAAACAATATTATATTTTTATTTATGAAATTGATAATTTAAAGATATTTTTAAAAAACTCATTATTGAACTTGTTCAATTAGAAAAACGAAGTTTTTCTTTACTTAAAAACATTTTTTAGTTCA
>JAITOM010000025.1 GCA_031289975.1 Methanobrevibacter sp.
ACTTTTTTAAAAATAAATATTATTAAAAAACATTAATTTAAAATCATTTATATTAATTAAAATATATTTAAATTATTTAAAATTTAAAATTATTAATTTTTATAAAGTAATATTAAAAATTAAATAATTTAATAAAAAAATTTTTCATCCAAAATTTAAGAACCTTTCCAAAATGACTATAACTTTTTAATAATGATTTTTATTTTTAAAAATAATAATTATATTTTTTAATTAAAAAATATTTTATCATATAATAAAATTATTTAAAGTGCAATGTATCAAATTAAGAATTTTTGATTAAAATTTCTATCTAAAATCTTGTTTATAGTATATTCGTTTTTAATTTTAATCCAAATTTAAAAAAAATAATTTTCTTTAAGGTAACAGCATTACTTGAAAGTGGAATTTATTTATAAATATGAATTTAGTCTATAAAACTAATTTAAAATTTATTAAATAAATATTAAAATCATTATAAAATTTTAAAAATAAAAAAAATATAGATTAGATGAAAAATATAAGAATTTAACATCTAATACATTTAAAGTTTAAAGCATAAAGTTTATTGGGTGGTCTTCTACTGTTTCAGTACCTATATCTTTAGCTGCTTCAGCTATAAATATATCTGTCATAGCACAAGCAGGGAATGCAATTTTAGCATTTTCAATAGGACCAAAAAGTACAAAGTCTCCACCAGCCATTTGTTGAACAATGTTTGAACCAATATCACAAACAGGCCATGCTTCTTTGTTTTCTTTTTTGTATTTTCTTAGCCAATCCCATGCAGAAGGTACATTGTGAATACCAGAACCGACTGGCAATCCCCATTTACTTTTAACAGCAAATGAAGTTCTTACAGCGACTCCAGCACCTTGACCAAGAGGGGTGACAGCAGTATCCATTAATGGCTTAGTAATACCACAGGATTCAGCTAATGGAAGCAAACCTTGATCGATTGTTCCATCACCAGTTTCCCATATACCGATTTTACCATCCACAGTAGGGTTCATTGGGTTAAAACCTAAAACAATAGAAGCTGATAAATCAGATGCTTTAACTGCCTCAATTTCATCTGCTTCTGCTGCCATGTTGATAGAGTTATAAATACCTCTTTCTGATAAGCCTGCTTCAGATGCATATTTAGCACCAGCAACTCTTGCATCACCAGATGTTGAGTCTATAAGGAAAGGTGCATCAGTAAAATCACCTACAAATTCTAAATATTTAACTAAAGCTTCTTCGGTCTGTCCAAAAACTTGAACTAAACAAGGATTTTTAGTTACATCAGACATCTCTTCCATTGTTTTTATTCTATCCTCTGCAGCATCCTTATCAAAAACACCTGCTTTTTCATCACTAACAATATTATGTCCACCGTAAAAGATGGTTCCTGCTAAAACTGTTGGATATTCTCCTGGTTGACCTCCAATTTTTGTACCAGCAATATCCAAAACTTCTTGTTCTTTATCAAATCTAAACATTTATAAAACCTCCAATCAGAGTTAAATACTACCATTTAATGGTGTATAAAAACTGCTGAAAAAGTATATGAATACAATTACGATTATTATACCTATCAATAGGCCATATAAGATACCAATGTCTCTACCCATTTGGTGACCTAACCTTTGATAGTATTCACCAACAGCGAATTCAACATTTTCTTCAATTTCATCTAATTTTTCATTAGCTTTATTGAATTCATCAGAAGAAACAAGCACTCTAGGTATTGTATTTTCATCAGACATTTAATAACACCTCTTAATTAACCGCCAAATAACTTAACTAACAATGGAATTACTAAAACTAAAACAAAAGCAAATATTATACCATATGCCATTCCAGTTACTCGTGTGCTGATTAAACCAGCGAATAATCTTCCATCTCTACCAATTAATTTGGATTTGTAATTAGCATCTTCAGCAACACGCCTAATACCTCTTACATTAGGTTTATTTGAAAATTTAACCATATATAAAACCTCCTGTCTACATGGAAATTAGTCCAATAGCTATACATCCAAATATAATGGTTATAACAAGTCCAATCATTATACCTTGGACTTTTCCAGCATAAGTTCCAGAAAATGTTCTTTGAACAGCACCCACTAATTTAATTTGGGTTTGAATATTCCTCATACGTGCTTCAATTAATGCTGTTTCAGCAGATACGGGTCTAACTTCTTCGCCGTCATCTTCATCTCCGCCATCGTCATCAACAGAAATAAGAATAGCTTCTTCTTCAAAAGCACCTGGATCTTTTTCTATACATTCTTTTACTTTAGCTTCGATTTGAGCAGCATCTTCCACATCAACTAAATTTATAATTTCAACCTGCTTTTGGAATCTTTCAATTCCATCATCAGGTATGTTTTCAACATAAGGAATAGCACCAGTTGCACCAACAATGCTTCTTTTTTCAGGATCTACACCATTTTGATGTAATGCTTCAATACTTTGACCTGTAATATGTCCTTGAACTTCAGATCCGCATAATATTAAAAATCTAATATTTGGATTAGAAATAATATTAGCAACAACCTTTTCAACACCAAGATTTTCTGTTTTACAAGGTCCTGCAATAGAAGCACCAGCTGCAGCAGGAACATCCTCATTGTGAGATGCGAGTGTTACAACAGCTACAGGGCTTTCAGGGTTCCCTACAATAAAATCTCCATTTACAGGAGGCCAAGGATCTGTAGTATCTTTTTTATCTACCATCTATAAAACCCCCAAATAAAAATGTAATATTGGAATTACAGCAACTAATATTAAAAGACCTAATAAAAATCCATAAGCCATATTGGTTAATAGACCAGCAGTTAAGAATGTGCCTTCCCTTCTTGGAAAAGCATCAATAGGAACTGTAGTAGGATCTAAAGAATTAACCAATTCATTTGCTGCAAATTCTAAAGTTTCTATTTCTTTATTTATATCATCCATTGATAAAATTAAAACTTCCCTTCCAAGAGCCGCACCAATAGAACCAGTAGATGGATCAAGGGTTAAGTTATATTCAGGAACAATTTTAATTAAAGGTAACATTTCAACCATGATTTCGCCTCCTATTCTTCAACTTTAGGCCATAACCCTGCCCATTTAACAGATGCAGCTTCTTTATAGGATGCTGAAACATAGCTTTTAAAGAATATTATCCAACCAATTAGACCAACAATGGATATAACTAAAGATGCGGGAATTCCAGCCCAATAAAGGTTAGGATTTCCAATAGATATAATACCAGTGATGACCATTGCTAAAAATCCAGTCGAACCTGCTAATTTAAGAGTTCTCACTTGATTTTCATTTGGACCAAGACATGCATTAAATGGATGTTGAATAGCCATTGTATTCATAATAAAAAATAATGCTATGTAACCAGGAGCCACTACAAGAGATAATATTTTAGCAAAATCATAGCTACCTGCAAAGGCTGCAGAAAATCCAAGAACAGATAATGCAGCAGCACCAGCAATTTCAGCAGTACACCTTTCTAAAACAGCAATTTTCATTTTAACGATGACTTTCGCGATAACAGCAACAATTAAACCTAAAAACAAAGATAAAACTAATGCAAGGACAGGACCAACAATTGCAAATCCTGCTAATAAAGAACTTGATGCTATCGCAAGACCAGCTAATGCTCCTATAATACCAATAGAAAGACACATATAACCTATAGAGGGCACACCAGTACCTAATCCATAACTTGCAACTCTTCTAATTGCATCAGCACCCCATACTATAGCACAAACCGCTCCAAGAGAAGCTAATGTTGGACCAATAACAGGATTGACAGGAGCTAAGTATATACCAACTAATCCTCCAATTATACCTATGGCAAGTAATAATTCACCAGAGATTGCAGAACCAGAAGGACCTCCACCAGCAGCAGACATTATACAACACCTCCAAGAGTTAAAATATATACAAATACACCCATAACAACAGAAGCTATACCACAAGCAATAACTCCAGTCCCTATTCTTTTGAATTTAGGATCATGGAACCCCTCAATAGTACCTCCAATGTTATAAGAAGCAATGACAGAGTTTATGAAAAATATGGCTACAGCTACAATAGCTGCTAAACCACCAGCAATTCCAGGACTAATAGATGACAATCCATTGAAAGTATTATCAATTGCATAGTACAATAATCCTCCACCAGCACCACCGAGTAAACCACCGATGATACCACTTATAAAACAAACAGTAGGAACACCATGACCTTCAGTACCAGAAGTTACATATTTTTCTTGATTTTTATTAGTGATTGGGTCAACTTCAACTTTAGCAGAAGAAGGTACAACACCAACACCAAAAACATAAATTAAATTAGCAACAAACATTGTAATTCCCATCATCATCATTGCTCCAACTGCACCAGCTAAAGCAATTATATATGGTGGCTGACCAGACATAGATGCAGCAGTGATTAATCCAGTTAATCCAGCACCTGCTGCAAGCATTGCAGTACCAGTTCCAACACCAGTAGCTGTTGCCATAGCCGCAGGAGCACCACCTACAGGTATGAAGTGTACACCTCCACCAATAAGAATTCCTCCGATTGTAATAAAAATAATTAAAGTTATAGGATCCATAAATGAAAACCTCCTAATCTTCTTTATATGGTCCATATTTATTTCTTGCAAAACTCTCAAGCCTATAATTGAGAATAATGACTATAAGAACTATAATAAGACCAGCAATTAAACCGCCAAGCATTCCAAATACAACAGTTATCCAAAAGCTTAAAAATACAATAGAACCGAAACACAAACCAGTTAAAGGTCCACCAAACTTAGCACAAAAATTACCTACATCAATAGAGTTTCTTGCACCTAATTCAGCTTTAGTAGTAATGTCTCCATGAATAGCTACTGGAATACCTCCACCAAATGGGTAATGTTGATACTCTCTTTCAGCACCGTAGTGTACGTCTCCAGTTGAAGAACCGATCGCACCAATTGTAATACCCCATAAAACAGCTAATAATGGCAAAGGGAATGTGTGTAAAGGATTACCACTAATTGGCATGATCATTAAAGAACTAATACCTACAATACAAAAAGAAGTTATAAAACCATGACCAGCAATAGGTCCTAATGCTTGCATTAAAGCATCCATAAACAATGGTTGTTCAAATTGGGATTGACTTACAATCCTACCCATGTGAGAAGTAACTGCATAAACAACATGAACTAAAGCACCTACTCCAGCACCAATAGCTATGGCAAGAATTGGTACTAAATGTAAGTTCATTAAAACAAATGCAACAGTTCCTGCAATACCACACCATGTACCATAAGCAACTGGTTCACCAGAGGTAGCCTTATTTAAAAATCTGTGTAAATGTCCCATCTGAGGAGCGAGCTGAACTTGTGAATTAGGGTTACTTTGAGAACCTACATCAGATTCTAAATCTTCTGATGCTCCAGCAATAGTAGCAGCCGCACCCATTAATGCAACAACACCTAATGTCAAAGGATCCATATTTTTTTCCTCCAAAACGATTATTTAAATTTTATATTTTACTACTTAATATTTAATTTAATTATATACTAACTAATCATTTATTAATTAGTCTCTTAAATTACTTAAAGTATAACAATTACTTAAAACATAACTTAAAATATATATAATTTAATTCAAATTAATTAAGAACTATTAATCACTAATCAACGATTATTAATCACTTAAATATGATAATATAAGATTTATAACTAATTTATTTTTTATAATTGATTTTTATTTTTTATAATTTGATTTTCTTATAATTGATTTAATAAAATTAAAATTTAATAATATTCACTAAAATTAAATTTTATAATAAATTAAATTTTTTATTAATAAAAAAATATAAAAAATTTATATAAAAAATTTTCCAATCAACTTAATTTTTTAATTAATCATTTTCTCTTAATTAATCATTTTCTCAATTACATAATAATTTAGTAATTAAATTTTAGCAATTAATGTTAATTAATTATAATTTTTTAATATTTAAATGTATCATTTAATTAATAACATCTATTTTTTAATATCTATTTTTTTAATTTCCATTTTAATCAAATATTTACTTATTTAATCAAATATTTATTTATTTAATCAAATATTTATTTATTTAACCATATCTTATTTTTAAATGAGAATATTTTAACTTGCTTTAACAGCATTAGTTATTTTATAATCATTTTAAAAAAAAATAAAAAATAAAAAATAAAAAATAAATAGGTGTTAAACACCTATTTAGCTGGTATAATTAAAGATCTTTCACCATCAGGCATGAATTCTCTTAATGCACCTTTTGCAATTTCAGCACGAGGCTGAGAGAAGTCAAAGCTTAAATTTTTATCTGCAAATGCAATTTTAATCAATGGATTAAATGCAAATGCATCTTTTCTTGCTGCATGAGGAGCTTGAGCAATACCTGCATACTCACCTTGGTGACCTACATTCATTGCATAGTTAGGATAGTTTGGTCCTCTTAATTCAACAGGTAAACCTTCATCATTTCTTATAGAAAATACATTAGATGCACCACATTGATCTTGTAAATCGTAACCATAGAACCCTAATCTTGAATGTTGTTCTTTGTGTAAGTACATAGATAAGTACCATGCACTTAAACCAGTTTGAGAGTTTCCAGTTGCAAGAGCAGTTGAAATACCAGCAGCTGCTGAAACAACAGAAGCTCTTTGAGAACCACCGAATTGAGTTTCAAGTAAAGCAGGATATTCTTCATACTGTTCTAATCCATAGAATGTGACTTCAGAACCAACATCAAAAACAGTGTCCATGTTGTTAGGAGCTTTAGTTAATCCACCATATTTGTCTTCTACATATTCTTTACCATAGTAAGCAAAGTCATCAAGAATATTATCAGTGTATACAGCAGATGCATATTGAGTAAATCCTACTCCACCAGACATGTATGAACCTAACCAAATTTGGTCATAAAGTGCGGCAGACATTGCAACAACATCTAAGGATACTTTAACAGGATCATCAGAGTTAATTCTTGAAGATTGACAAATATCAGCCATGTAACCAAACGGAATACCTCCAGGTTCATTTTCAGCTCTTGCTCTTCTAACAGGTAAATATGTACCCATGTGAATAACTTCTGCATGTTTAGATGCATAAGCAAAATCACCAGTAGCTCCTTCACCAGCACATTGATTGTAAGCAGAAATCATGGACATACCAATTTGCATAGCAGACCATCTGGAAGTTGTACCTCCATCACAGACTCTTCCTACAATAGAAGGAATTCTTACTACCTGCCAAATTTTATCTCCAACTTCTGCTTTTAAAGCTTCAGCTTGTTCAGCTGGGAACTCTTTGTTAATATCTAAAACAAATGCAGAGTCAATTTCATCTGCTAACTCGTCATCACCAGTGAATACTTTTACATAACTGTCTGCAACTAATGATGGGTTGGTTTCAACCATGTGTTCTTGTACAACAGCTGCACCTGGCATAGCATGGTTAACAGTTTCTAAGTAATTTGTAATAGTTTCTGGAGTAACTTCCATACCTAATCTTTTTTCAAGAACAGTGTGTGCGGTGTTTAAACCAACAACAACGGTTCTTCTAATATCATCCCACAATTGTTGAATCGCTGCATTGTTAACAAAGTGAAAATCATCACCTTCAACAAAAGTATCTGTAGTTGATACTTGGTAAGGCATTAATGCTCTTTGACCTAATGGAGAACCGACATCTGGATTGTATTGAGGAATTCCTCTTTTTGCAGCTATTTCTTTACCTGCATTATAAAATTCAGTTTTCCTTTCAGATTGTTTCCATCCACCTAAGTTATAAAAAGTGGTGTTTTCATCTTTAGGGTCTTCTTTAAATTTTTCTGTTAATGCTTTTAAGAACTTTTTATCAGCCATAATAATTACCTCCCTTATTCAGGGCAGAATCCTCCTTCGGATCTTGTAGCATGGATTTTGTGTAAAATTTCCACAGCATCTTTATCGTCTTTATAAGCTTCACCATCTACTCTGTAAATTGTGGTTTTACTTTTTAAAGTTTTTTCATCTAATGGTTCACCAAGAATAACAGGTTCATCAAGTTCTTTACCTATTTGGTCTTTTACCATTTCAATTTTACCAGTTTCTTTGTTGAAAATTTGTCTTCTGAGCATGTCGAACATTACACCATTTTCATCAAGTCTTAAAGAGTGACCATGAACGGATTTTCCTCTGATACCTGTTCTTGCAGGGTCAAAATATTCAGTTTCTATTAATTCCTTAGAAATTCTTTCTAAATCCCTTTCCCTTGCTTCTATAATCTGTCTACCAGATAAAGTACCAGCATCTACTCCTCTGTATCTGTTTAAGTAAGATCTTGATCTTAAATAAGGTTGAGCTGGAGCAAAATACATTGAATCTACAAATTGTATGTATCTTACTCTATCACCAGCTTTTGCACCGTCGATAGGTTCAACAATTTCTCTAATGTGATCATCAGGCTCATCCATTTCATCTAATGGTGGGTGAACACTTTTATATTCTTCACCTGGAGCTCTGTGACCTAATATTTTTACTACACCTTCATCAGAAATTTCTCTTAGTTTTTCTAATTTGTAATTAGGGTCTGTGAAATTTCTTCTATTTTGAGCAACTCGTGTAGTTCCTGGATAATATTGCGCCATAAATCATGCACCTCCTAATGCTAATTTAACTTTTCTAATAATCTCATCTAATTTCTCTTGAGAGCAAGTTTCTCCTCTAATAACACCAGTAACCATATTAAAAACTTGACCTTTAGTTTTTACATCATCAGGCATAACTTTAGATGTTCTAACACCTATTTTAGCAAAGTCTTCAAAATCAACAGGATATTCACAAATGATTACACAAGGTCTGTCTGTATTCCTTAAAATAAGTCTTGCCTTGTAAATAAGGTGATTTCTAACTCCTCCTAAATGTATTACAAGAAGTTTAAATCTATTCATTTGAAGAATTTCTTTTTCTGTTAACCCAAATAGACTTCCTCCGCCTACATGAGGAACATCACCTGGAACACCAGCACCAGCATTTAATATCATTGTACTTGTTAAAACATTGGCTTCGCGAAGAGCAAAAGTAATTTCACAAACTGGTTTTGTAATATGTCTTTTACCTGGAGACATTCCAATAGCTAATACATCTGCTCCACATTCAGCAAATGTACCTCTTTGGGCAATTCCTCCACCTTCACCAAGACCCATTGTTTCTCTACAATCAACAACATGAGTAGATTTTCCAATCATGATATCACCATATTTTATATTGTGCTACTAAATAATCAAAATTTATATGATACTGCTAATAGATTTAATATCTATCATTTAATACCTAGCTAATAAAACCAAATATGGTTTAATTTTTTTTAAGAATAGTCACTCTGTCTTTAAGCTTTGCAGATTGATCAGTCATCCCAATTAATTCATCAGGAATACTCTTATTACCATACTTAATACTATCAGTAACAGTTTTTTGAGTCCTAATAAATTTTCCAATATCAATATCAAAGCCAAATGGTAATAATTCTTTACATATTTCATAGATACTATCTTTAACTTCAACAATATTAAAGTCATTAGAAACATCAATAAAAATACGACCTGTTTTTATTTTAAGATCAATTTCTTTACCATTAACAGTTATAACTCTTCTTTCGCCATATTTCGGATTTTCATTAGGATCTTCAGGTGGAAGTCGTGGACCTTGAATAACAGTTCTTTTAACACCATCAAGGGCTTCAATTTCATTTAACAACATTTCTGTTCTATCTGAACCTAAAATCCTATGTGGAAACACTTGTAAATCCATGTTTTTTTCCTCTAAGACTCATTAGATTTTTATTTGAGATTAGTTAGATTTGACCTTTAATATCGGCAGCTGCCTCCGCAACATATTTGAGTGGTTCTCTAAATTCATCTACTCTACTAAATACTTCTTTAATTAATCCAGAAGTGGCTTCTGGTGAGAAAAGTTGAGTACCTGCATCTAAACACATCGCAGCTACAACACAAGGGATACAGAATCCTTTACTATGTCTTGTAACAATGTGATTACCGTTAAATAGACCAGGACCTCCTCCACCATAAATAGAGTGACTAAAGAATGAAAATCCTACAGCTACACCTTCACCTCTACCGAAATCTACACCTGGAAGACCAGTTGCAAATTCAATTGAGTCATTGAAATACAAAATACTGGAAGGTACACCTTGAGCAGCTCTTGCAGCACCAACATTTACCATAACAGCAGCAGCTGAACCAGCAGCAACATATGCATTCCATTTTGCTAAATCATTAGCAGCATATTCAGTGAATCCATTGAGATCTTTTTCTACTTTAATTACACCATCAGCTGAAGCTTTTTCAACCGTTCCATTGATTATGTTAGCAATGGTTCCTTCTTTAGCAGAATCATTGACTAAATCTAAAACAAAATTATCTGCATTCATACCCTGATAAGCTAAACCTAATAAATGTAATCTCTCAAATGAACCAATAGCATCTCCCATTTCAAACATAGCAGTTTGTTCTAAAATAGAAGAAAGTGCTGTTCCTTGTAAAGTATTTTTTAAAGTAGCAGCAGCTATGTGGTTAGCTGTGATATTTCTTAAAGCATAACCTGCACCTTCAAGCTTTTGTGGAATATCTAACATAGTCGCAAGGTTAGAACCCATATAATCAACAGATTGAGGATATCTACCTAAAATTGCAGCTTTTACCATATTAGCATTATACATATCTACTTCATCAAACTGGTTGATAATAGCTTGTATCAAAGCAGTAGATGTAGCTAATGTAGATACAGAATATTCTGCTGCAACATTTAATCTTGCATTTGGAACTTGAACTAAAATTCTTTTTCCACCAGATAAGAGTTCTACTCTTGTATCATCATCTTCAGTTACCTGAATCATATCTTTGATTGACTCTGCAAGAGCACCAGCATTTCCTACAAGATCAAGGTCTAATTCTCTTCCTAAAATCTTACAAGCTTTTCCACCGACACTTGCGGTTTTCAAAGCATTTTCTATACCTTCTAAGTTTACAGCTACAGTTCTTTTAATACCATTCACGATACTTTTAATTGCAGGATTACGTAGTGGACTTAATGCTTCTATAGGTACAGCAGATTCAACTAAATTACCTCTGTCGTCGTATAGATCGACTTTATCATCAAACTTCGCCATTTTTTCCCTCCTAACTAAATATAGTTAATAAATATACCATACAACCCAGACATTAAATTTTAAGCCATTGTTGTTAAATTTAGGTATCTATTGAATTAGTCATAAAGAAAATTTACAATATAACCTAATTTTTGGTATACGAATTCTAATTTATTTAGTATATATAATAAAGTTTACCCTTAAGATTAATTAGTAAAGTTTATAAATGATAAGATATTCACAATTTCAAATTAATAAATTAAGTAATAATCTAATTTATGTATCATGGAAACATCAGATAATACTTAATAAGTAATATTATATACTCATTATTAACAAATAGAAGTATTAGATTTTATTTAGTTTTCTTTATTCTTAAAATCTTTAATTCCAATTTTATATTAAAAATAATTAATTTATAATATAATATAGAGATTGTTCAACAATTCAAAATTTCAAATTTAATTAAATTTTTAAATTAGTTTTAAAGAAAATCTTCGTTTCCCTAATTCTTAAAATTAAAATTTTAATATAGTGTTTTGTGAATTTATCTATTTTTATTTTCAAATAAATGAAGTGTTAATAAATCCTCATATCTATGTCCAGTTCTAATTGCAGGATCTATTAATATCACACCATGTTAGTCCACATCAAATTCCCACCCCATAAATCACCATGAACTATACGGTTTAATATCAGTATAATATGTATCAAGCTTTGACTTTAGTCCTTCACATTTCTATATCATCACTGTCCAAAAAATTAGATGCTAAGTCAAGCATTGGCTCCATTTATCATGCACAAAATAATTTTTTCATATTTTATTATATTCTGACATTTGTATTATAAGAGGATTTTTCAATGATCCAAAAAATAATCTTCCAAAAGCAGGGTGTGTCAAAAATCACATGGGAATTAAAATTTTTTCATGGATTTCCTCTAATTTCTTTTTTTAAAGATTCAAATATAATTTAACCCAAATATTGAATTTTATAAATCTTTTTCCAATTTTTTAGAAAGACATATAAAAAATCATCCAACAACTGCAAGTATAAATTTCAGAGCATGTCAAAAATCATAGACCAATTTAAACTTTCCCATGATTTTCCTCCCATTTCTCTCTTAAAATCTAAATACATTGTCACACCCGACTCGGCTTTATAAACCTTTTTCAAATGTCTTGGAAGACTCACACCAAAATAATTTTCCATCGCATTGTTAGTCGCTGGTAAAAAATCATATTGTGTATGTCTCATATAACCATCAAAATTAGGCTCAAGTTTATTAAGAATAAAATCTTTCAATTCATCAGGAAGTTCATCTAAACGATTTAATAATTTTTAATTTACTTTTAGCTTTCTTATACTCCCTTTGATAAAGAACATCCCGTATAACTTGCTTTTCAGCTTCATATTGTTCTTTTATCTCGGGATCTAATTTTTTATTTTTCGTCTTTTTATAAACTATTTCATTCGAATCTTTGATTAAATGGAATATGCAAAGATTACCTGTGTCCTAAGCTTTCTACAATATATTTATACATTGGACGAGCATCTGTTGTTATTGCTAACTTTTTATGGTCTTTAGTTGCATTATTAATGAAATTTTTCACAGTGTTCTTCTTTAAGTCTCCAACAATCCTATAATCTACTAAAACATCGAGTTCTATGTCAAATAAAGCAAGGATATAGAATTCTGACCAGCAATTTTAATATACTGCTCATCAAATAAAATCAGCACTATCAAAGGTGTAGCCTAATGATGTCCATAAATTCGCATACCAAGAACCAAAGCTTTCATCTGTAACTTGAAACGAGTATTAGTTATTATAACTAATTTTTCATTAAACCCTGCACTCTCAAGTGTATGAACAGTAACACTTGCAGAAACACTGCTAAACATACCAATAGCTAAAATAGCATTAAAAAATAAAAAAAATAAAAAATAGCATTAAAAAATAAAAAATATTTAAGGAATTACAGTGACATGTACAACCTTATAATAGAAAATACCCAAAATGCTCTTACCAACTTGAAGATCAACTGTTTTACCAGCAGGAGTTGCTTTAAGACCAGTATATTGCATATTGTTTTTTCCTTTAAATTCTGCTTTCACATAATTAGAAGCATCACCACTATGTTTAACAGTAATGTCACCATAATTTTGGCACTGTAAAAAGGGCACTGTAAAAAGAGGATGGAAATTCACAATTTGGAATTTGGATTTTAGCATAAAAGCATTAAGCTCATATACATGTCATTAAACTTTTATAGTCTGTTTTCAATTTTTCAATTGTGAAAATCCATACTAATTTTACAGTGCCATAAAATTTGATATAGGTGAACTATCAGGTCATATAGGCTATGATGAACAACACCTTAAACTTTGTAAAAACAAGAGATACAAAGGAACAATAATTGATGTAGTTAAAAATATGACTATAGCTGCTAAAATATTCAATAAAACCACCTCTACGAATATGAAAAAATTCATAGATGAAAATGTTCCACCACATAAGAGATTAAGCATAGTTTACAGACCATGATAATAATTTTATAAAGCCTATTGAAGAGTTAGGATTTGATAGACATCAAAAATGCATCTTCCACTATTATGAAATTGTTGACAAGAAAGTTAAAGAAAAAATTAAAAAAAATAACTATTCTGAAGATGAATTAAATGAAATTAACTATTATGCATCCAAAATAAAATCAATATTCGATGTGAATGACATTGATGAATGTTTTGAAAGATTAAATGGATTGTTATCTGAATTAAATAAAATTCCTGAGTTTTTACAAAAATTCATAAATAAGAAAGTTATTAAAGAATGGGATTCTCTCACCAGTTTTTTAATAGATCCTAACATTCCTAAAACAAATAATCACTTGTGATGAGAAGTTTTAGAAACACACAACCGCAATCAACAAAAAAATTATTCAAAACTAACTATGGTGTATTAAATTATATTAAACCAAGAATAGAAGATCAAAACAATCGATTTGGAGTAAATAATGATAAATGAAAAGATATATGAATTTAGGTATGATCCTAAATAAAATTATCATTCTTAAATATTTAAAATATAGATAATAAATTAATGTACTCTTTTTCTATTTGAATTTAATGATTATTATCATGTTATGAGTATTTTTAATGCTTAATGCATCATATTAACCCTTTTATTTCTTTTATTTCAATTTTAACCATATTTAACAATTAAAAATTTTAGGAGCCAACAACTTTACACTCTCCATAAATTCAAAAACTATTTATATGGATTGTGTAAGATTATATTATATGATGTAATGTTTTGAGGTTTGCACAAAACTTCAAAAAAATAAGCATTTTCAATGTTCTGCCTCATGACCTAAGAGAAAATCTAAGCTATTCCACTAAAACAAGGATTAAAACTTTTATTTTACAAGATTTAACTTTTTACGAGCAATAGAATAAGTATGCATTCCACTAAAACAAGGATTAAAACTTTCATTGTTACAATTCAATTGAGGTTAATTCAAATGGTTGATTTTGAATTCCACTAAAACAAGGATTAAAACTTTCATTGTTACTTTGAATGCTTCTGGATTAATATTTTTTCGAGCTTATTCCACTAAAACAAGGATTAAAACTTTTATTGTTACGTTGCAATCCCTACAGTTATCTTTTTCATTGTCTATAATATTCCACTAAAACAAGGATTAAAACTTTCATTGTTACACCTTTAAGATAACCAAATATTGGTTCGATAATGCTATTCCACTAAAACAAGGATTAAAACTTTCATTGTTACCTTTTAAAGTAATATTGGTTTTGGTTTTGCACTTCATTCTACTAAAACAAGGATTAAAACTTTTATTGTTACCTAGTATTATTTCATCGCTTAGTATAAGGTTAGTCCATTCCACTAAAACAAGGATTAAAACTTTTATTGTTACAATACATCATCATTCAATAATAACCTATGAGAGGTATTCCACTAAAATAAGGATTAAAACTTTTATTGTTATTTTGACACAATGTTTAAATACATCTTCAAACAAATTATTCCACTAAAACAAGGATTAAAACTTTATTGTTACATGGTTAGTGTTGGGTAAAAAGTCATTGTTCATGTATTCAACTAAAACAAAGATTAAAGTTATTTGCTGACTTCTTTTACTATTTATAACCGTTTAATATAGGGTGTATGAAATAATGTTTGTAAGTACAGATAATATTAATTATCTCAATTTTGATAATAATTTATTTTTGTAAGCTTATTTCATGACTTTCAACAATTTTAGTATTATTTTTTGACTACCTAGAATACAAGGAATAAAAATTTGAAATAAAGTCTTATCAGCTTATTTTGATATATCATCAGAAATTATAGATGCCATCATTATTTGACACTCTCATTTCATCCTCTTTTTACAGTGCCAAATTTCCTAAACATTTATCCAGTATAATTTATAAATATTGTTTCATTACCGTGCAAAAATTGTTGCAAAAATGAAACAATATCATGAAACAATTTTTAATAAATAATTTAACAATCATGATTTATTTATTTTAATCAAATAAAATGTAAGTGGAATTTGGATGTCAAAACTAAAGATTTTTGTAAGTAGTAATCAAAAGGAATTTAAAAGTGAACGATTATCAATTAAACGATTTATAGAAAACACTCCAATTTATAATAATTTGTTTGAAGTGTTTATATTTGAGAATACTGCTGCAGAAGGTAGATCTCCTGATGAAATATATTTAAAAGAAGTGGAAGAAAGTGATATATTCATTGGTTTAATAGGAGAAAACTATGGGAAAATACATAGAAATGGATTATCAGCAAGTGAAGAAGAATTTGACACCTTTTTAAAATCTTCCAAAAGAAAAAACACATTTGTATATATTCTTGAAAATATAAATCCCGATGAAAACACGAAAAAATTCATGAAAAAAATTCATACGATAACTTATGATAGCTTTAACCATGAAAATTTGTTAATAAAAATACAAAGAAGTTTGGAAAAATTTTTGTATGGAAAAGGAATACTCCAAAGTAAGGATTTCGATGAAAGATTTGTATTAGAATCCAGCTATGAAGATGTTGATGAGGAAAAAGTTAAATACTTTTTAGAAATAAGTGATTCAACCACTAAAGTTGGAGAGATAGATAAAGACATAAAAAATACATTAATGAACAGATTAAATGTCTTAAATAATAACTTTAATCTTAACAACACGGGAATACTATTTTTTTCTAAGCAAGTAGAAAAATTTCTCCCTCAAAATGAAATTAGAATGGTTAAATTTAGAGGAACTGAAAGAGTCAATATAATTGATAAAAAATTTATTAACACCACAGTATATGAAGCATTGAAAGAAATTGAACTATTTTTTAATAGGAATACCAGTGTTCGCAGTGAAATAAACGGATTTAAAAGAGAAGATATTGAAGAATATCCCTATGAAGCTATTAGAGAAGCTGTTGTAAATGCAATAGCTCACAGAGACTACAACATTAAATGTTCACCTATAAGTTTTCTAATTTTTTCTGATAGAATAGAAATTACAAGTCCTGGAGGACTTACACCTCCATTAACTCTTGATGAACTTGGAAAAAAAATTGTCCATAGAAACAACAATATTTGTAAACTCTTAGAGAAAACATCTTATATGGAAATTATAGGTTCTGGAATTCCCAGAATGAGAGAAAAAATGAAAGAATTTAATCTCCCTGAAGTGGAATTTATTGAGAACAACGGTTTTTTTGAGGTAATATTTAGAAATTCTAAAAAAATAGATGTTGATGAACTTAAATTGAATCACAGACAATCAGAAGTTTTAAAGTTACTAAAAACTAAAAAAGAAATTAATTTAAATCAATATATGAAACTATTTTCAATATCAAAAACAACGGCATCAAGGGATTTAAAAGAACTGAACAATTTAAAATACATAAATAAAATATTTATTAATAAAAAACAAATAAAATATACTTTAAATCCAAAAATATTAATTTAAATCAAAGAATGTTTCAAAATTCAATAAAATCCCATACTTAAACTATGATGAAATAAAATAGCTATTTACAGAGATATAAAAAATATTTGTAATTAATCATTTATTTTTAAATATCTTATTGTTGAAAATTTCAATTAAAATTAAATTAATTTTTTAAATAACAATTTTTATCATTTCATTATTAAAAATAATAAATATAATTTTTTAATTAAAAATTCAATAATTATAATTCATTTTAAAAAATTCATCACTTAATCACTTAAAAACATTATTTAATACACTATAAAATACAGAAATATAAAAGACAAAAATTTAATAATTTAAAAACATATCACTTCAGATGATATTAAAAGAATACATTAGGAGAATATATCTCCTGCTAACAAGTATTAATATGAAAAACAGGAAGATAGAATATATTGAATAAAGTTTTCAATGCAATATTAAATAAAATACGAAGGATTAGAAATGAATTGTCTACCAAAACTAAGATTTAAAGAATTCACTGATGAATGGGAAGAGAAAAAATTAGGAAATAATGGTCATTTTTATTCCGCTGGCACACCATTATCTTCTAATAAGGATTATTATTCTGGAAATATGGCACTGTAAAATTAGCATGGATTTTCACAATTGAAAAATTGAAAGCAGATGATAAAAGTTTAATGACATGTATATTGGCTTAATGTTTTTATGCTAAAATTCAAATTCCAAATTGTGAATTTCCATCCTCTTTTTACAGTGCCAAGAAAATGATTATTTATTAATTTGTTAAACAATAAATTTTATCATTTATTTTTAAAAATTAATATAATTATATTTTAAATTAATAAATAAAAAGCTTAAATCAATTTAAAAAAACTCAATATTTAAAAATATTTTTTATTCTACTATAGTTAAATGAATATAATATCATACATGAATAATTTTATAATGTTGTGATTTAAATGAATAGGAAACAAATAGCTATTGAATTTGCAAAATCTTTAAATAGTAATGAGATTGAAAAAATTATTTTATTTGGTTCTGTTGCTCGTGGAGATGATAATAATGATTCAGATATAGATATTTTAATAATTACTTCTGATGAAAGTAATATTTCGAAAGAAATTTATAGTAAGGTTTCAGATTTTACTCTTAAAACTGGTGAATATCTTTCTGTTAAAATTAAAACAAAATCATATTATAATAGCTACAAAAATAAAAGTTTGTTTTTTAAAAATATAACTAATGAAGGTGTTATAATTGGATGAAATTGATTTACAATTTAATAAAGCTTTATCTGATTTAAAATCATCTCAAATAAACATCCAAACAGAGCAATTTGAAACTTCCATAAATCGTTCTTATTATGCTGTATTTCATAGTGCTGTAGCATTACTTATTAAAAAAGGAATACATACAAAAACACATAGTGGAACTATTAGTGAGTTTGGAAAACAATATGTTCATTTAGATAATTTTAATAAAGAAATTTTTGATATTTTTTCTGAATTAGAAGAACTTAGAGAGATGTTGACTACGATGTTTTTAGAATAATTGATGAAGAAAAAGCTATTGAATCTTTAGAAAAAGCAGAAATTTTCATTGAGGAATGTAGAAGATTCATTTAATCATTAATAAATAATGAAAAATTAGAAACGGATTATTTTCAATAAAGCTATAGATAATGTTTATTTTTATTAGAGCCATTTTCTTGATCAAACTTTTTTCTAAGAGTTTGAAAGTTTACAGCAACAAATGTTTGTTTAAACACAATAACTTTTGATCAAACTTTTTCTAAAAGTTTGCTCCACAATCCTTTATTTATAGTGGTTTTGATAAAGTTCTTAATAAATAAACTTTTTTAAAAATAAATATTATTAAAAAATATTAATTTAAAATCATTTATATTAATTAAAATATATTTAAATTATTTAAAATTTAAAATTATTAATTTTTATAAA
>JAITOM010000026.1 GCA_031289975.1 Methanobrevibacter sp.
AGAAGAATCAAAAAACATAGAAGAATTTCTCATAGAATATAGAAAACACAACCAAGAAACAATAGATTGGAATGCAGTCAGAGCCGACGGTAAACTTGAAGGTTTAAAAGAAGGAGAAAATAGAAAAGAAAAAATCATTATAGAAAATATGAAAAAATATGGTTTATCAGATGAAGAGATAAATAAAATAATAAACAATAAATAGTTTATTTTATTTGATACTGTAAAAAGGAGTGTGTCAAAAAGATGGGTTCTGAAATTTTTTGGGATATTTCAAATTAGTTGTTAATACTTTATTCTAAATTTTTACTCATGCATCATTGAATATAATATAGTAAAAAAATAATATTAATTAAACTTACAGAATTAAATTATTATCGGATGAAATAATTGATGTTATCACTTTTTGGTCAGAAGCCAAGATCTTTACAATTGAAAATTAAGAAGGTAGGGTAAAAGTTTAATTACATGTATATGTCCTAAATTTTTTCTGCTAAAAACTAAGTTTGGATTTCAAATTTCCATCCTCTTTTTATAGTTGGAAACTTGAATTTTGGCAAAATCATTGTTTTAAATTTTCTTTTAAATTTAATTTTTTTTGATTAAATTTCTTATTCTTAAGGAATAATTAAAATAAAACATTTAGATTTTAAATTTTCACTACAAAAATAAATGATTATTTAAAAAAGGGTAAATTACCCAAGGTTTTTAAAAAAATCGTTAACCATTTGAATAGAAGGTTTGAAAAGTTAACTACACATACAAGAGAAGAAAATATTGATAAGACTTCCAATAAATGCGAAACTTTTAATAGTTTACCCCAAATTAGACATTTAAAAAAGAATTCTAAGGGTTCTGGATCTTTACTCCGTCGAATAGCATCTATTGTGAAAAATTACGAGTCAAATATTAGAACTTTAAGAAATAGGCACAAATACGAAAATTATCCATGCTAATTTACACTGCCTTAAATATTAATATATGATTAAATTGAAATAGATTTTATGATAATTCATAAACATTTAGATAATAATTTTGAATATGATGGAAGTCAAATTAATCCTAATTGGGCTTTTAAGACACTTAAAATTAAAGGTTCATCTATTATCTCATGGATTGGATCTATGAATATTAAAGATGAAAATTTAAAAGATTATGAAGATCTTGGTTTAGATATAAAATCAAATAATATAATTAATTGTATTGTTGAACATTTTGATATTCAACCAGGAAATTTAAGAATTGCTTATCTTCGTCAAAGATTACTTGTGATGATTTTAGTTGAAGAACTTTCTAAAAAAGGAATTAATCCTTTAAGAGATGGGGATGATATTTATGTGGGTAATCATAAGCTCACTGTTTCAATAGCTACCGCATCTTTAAGTTCTACTAAAATACACTTAGGTATTAATCTAACCGATGATGGAAGTCCGAATAATGTGGATGTAATTGGACTTTATCAATTAAAGGATAAAAAGGAAAATAGCTATTTTAATCAGAATAACATAGTTAAATTTATTAATAAGTTTGTAAATAATTATATTGATGAATTAAATAGTATTGAATTAGATATTAGTAAAACAAGTGTATTTTAACTATTTGTTTATATTTAACTATTTGTTTATATTTTTATTATTTAGAATTTGGGCAGCAAACCCAAATTGATGAAAAAATCTAGTCGTTGGTTTCCTTCTTCTAAAACTTGTAGTGTATGCGGTACCAAGTTAAAACAATTAAAACTATCTAATCGTGTTTTTGCTTGTCCTAATTGTGATTTTGTAATGGTTGTGATTTCAATGCTGCTCTGAACATTGTACGGTATGGAATGTCGGAATTAAAGCTTTCTCCCATAGAGTTACCCATAGGAGACTCTGGAAAAGAATCCACAACATCCTTAAGATCGTAGAGGTTCAAAGGTTTAATTTTGTATTAACACAAAAAAATTTAATAGCTAAATAAATATAAATCTTTAATTAGTAAATTATAATAATCTTTAAAATAAATTATAATAATGTAGTGGTTTTGATAAAGTTCTTAATAAATAACTTTTTTAAAAATAAATATTATTAAAATATATTTATTTAAAATTAGTTATATTAATTAAAATAAATTTATATCATTTAAAATTATAGATTTTTATAAATTAATATTTAAAATTAAATAATTTAATAAAGAAAATTATCATCCAAAATTTAAGAACTTTTCCAAAGTGACTATAATTATATTTTTATAAATGAAATAGTATTATAATAAGAAAATTATTGTTTAGCAAATAATATTAATATAAAATATTAAATGAATATGAATTATTAAATTGTGTTCAGGGATATAATGAGTGGAAAATCTATAGTAAAAGATTATATGACTAAAAATGTTATAAGTGTACATCCAGAAACTTCTAACAATGAAATAATAAAGATTATGAGAGAGACTGGGCATGATGGCTTCCCAGTAGTTAATGAAAATGATGAAATAGCTGGTTTTATAACATCATTTGATTTTATATTAAAAGACTGGACAGATTTAGTGAAAGATATTATGTCTACTAATGTTGTTGTGGCTCAAGAAGACATGTCAATTAATGATACATCAAGAGTAATGTTTAGAAATGGAGTATCAAGGCTTCCAATAGTTGATAGGGATGGAAAGTTAAAAGGAATTATTACAAATACTGATATGGTTCGTTCACATATTGAAAGAACTACACCTAATAAAGTTAAATCATTTAAAGAAACATTAGAACAATTATATTCTATTAAAACTTCGTTAAAACGAATGAAAGTTAAAGTAGAAAATTTAAGACCAACACAAGATAAAATTTATGCTGATGAATTAGAAGGAAGAGAATACGAATTAAAAAAAGGATTAGCAGAACCTGTCATTGTTGCTAAAACTGGAAACAGATGGATTCTCATTGATGGACATCATAGAGCAATAGCATCCATAAATTTAAAACATGAAGAAATTGATGCTTATGTAATTGACTTAAATAAAAATGTCAGATTGGGAATGGAAAAAACAGCTGATAAAAGTGGAGTTTACACATTTGATGATATAAAAATTATTGATGATGACCAACATCCATTAATAGGCATTACAGAAAGTATTAAAAAAGGAAATAATAAAAAAAAGCTTGATGATCTTACAAAAAAATAAACACCATTAATTTAATAAATTTTTTATAAAAGTAGATAATTTGATGTTTAATTTTTGATTAGCTGATCAATTAATGAAAAGTAAATTGATGATTAATTATGGGGAATGAAAATATAATTACAGAAGTTTATGAAACTTTAAAAAGTCGTAGAGATTATCCTATTGAGTCTTATACCTCGAAGTTAATGAAGGATACCGATAAATTAGCAGAAGATAAGATATTAGAAAAAATAGGTGAGGAAGCTACCGAAGTCATAATAGCATCGAAAAATAATGAAAACTTAATTGAAGAATCTGTTGATTTAATCTTTCATAACTTAATTCTTTTAGTCTATAAAGGCATTGAATTAGAAGATCTTTTAAATGAATTTAAAAAAAGAAGAAAATAAGAACTTTATGGCTTAATGTTTTACAAAAAGGTGAAGTATTTATATAATGAAGATATTAAATTATATTAAGAAAAACTTGTTAAAATGGAACTTATTATGATAGGTGTTGAGTAATGGATACAAAGATTAATAAAAATACTAATGATTGTAAAAACGATGATAAAGATGATTTAAAATTGATTCTTGCTGAGATAACTAAAATCAATCATAGAATTGACAACCTTGAAAATAATCATTTTTACCATTTACAACATGATTTTAAAGAGTTAAGAAAAGACATGGAGAAAGAATTCAGTGTTGTTAATGATAAATTCAGTGTTGTTAATGATAAAATTGTTGATATTAAAACTGATATAAAAAATATCTATAACATAATGGATAATCAAAATAATGAGATTAATAATAAATTTATTGATCAAAATAATGAGATTAATAATAAATTCACTAATCAAACCAATGAGATTAATAACCTTAAAACTGAAATTCATGGTGTTAAATCACAGTTATATATAATAATACCAATTATAGTTGCTTTACTTGCTTTAATAATAGGATTATATTTTAAATAAAAACAGTACTGTAAAAAGAGAATGGATTTTTGCAATTGTGGATGCTCAAGGTTTTTTTGAAATTAGTCCTAAAAATTAGATTTCAAAATTATTCTGGATCTACTTTAATAAAAATATTGTTTGATATTTCTGGTGTTATTTCTATTTCCTCTCCATTTACATTAACCTTAATAGTGTTATTTTCATTGACCTTATTTTCAAGATGAATTTTAGATCCAATAGCAATATTCCAAGTTATGAGTTTAGGAAGTATTGTTGAATCGCCACGAATAAAGGCTACTTCTCCTTTATCATTTTCTAATAGCTGAGAGATAGGAATTAAGTTATGATTTCTAGCCCCAATTTCAATAATTTCTTCATTGCTCTGACATTCCTCACAGTTACTAAAATTAAAATCACAAGCAGGGATTAATTTACCATCAGGACATATATCTGGATGTTCTAATATTAAACACATTGCTCTTTCAGCTTCATCAGAAAGACTATGTTCCATTTTACATGCTTCTTCATGAAGATTTTTATCTGTAATATTTAAAACATTTGATAAAAACTTTTCAAGAATTCTATGTTTTCTTGTTATTTTTCTTGCAATTTTTAGACCCTTGTTTGTTAAAATAGCTCCTTTATAAGGTTCATAATCAATATATTTATTTAAAGCTAATTTTTTAAGCATTCCTGTAACACTACCTGGAGCTATTCCTAAAACCTTTGAGATTTTAGTTGTAGAAACATGTTTATCTTTATTTCCATAACGATATAAAACTTCTAAATACTCTTCGATATTTTCACTTAATTTATTATCCATTAATTCACCAATTAATTAACTTCCAATTAATTAACTTATTAATTTAGATGATATAATCAGCTAAATTTATAATAATCATTGGAGAGAAATGATTTAAGTAATGATTTTTATAAAAGTTATTACATTAATTACTTTTATAAATTAATTAAAACTTTGTAGAATTAAATTAACTTTGTAGAATTAAATTATAGTGATAATGACAATGTTTGTCATTTTTATATAAATTAAAATTATTTAAATTAAATTTAAAGTAATAATATTAATTATTCTAATATCCATACATAGACAAACTTTTCCAAAATCACTATTGTATATGATTAAAAATTAATTACTTCCTATAATTTATTATAAAAAATATTAATTAATACTTTATTTATATTAATTAATAGTTTACTTAATTGGTATAATATGAATTAAATTTTTAATATTAAAATTATAGTCCTTATTGAAAAGTTCTTAAATTTTAAAATGATAATTTTATTTATTAAATTATTCAATTTTAAATATATATTTATAAAAATCTATAATTTTAAATATATATTTATAAAAATCTATAATTTTAAATATATATTTATAAAAATCTATAATTTTAAATAATATAAATTTATTTTAATTAATATAAACAATTTTAAATTAATATAGTTTAATAATATTTATTTTTAAAAAAGTTATTTATTAAGAACTTTATCAAAATTACTATAAATTAATTTTTTAAATAATAATTTTTATTTCTTCATTTTTAAAAATAATAACTATAATTTTTTTAATTACAAATTTAATAATTATATTTCATTTTTAAAAACTTCATTATTGAACTTGTTCAATTAGAAAATCTCTGATTTTCTTTAGTGAAATTTTTTATTTCACTTAGAAAAACGAAGTTTTTCTTTACTTACAAACATTATTTC
>JAITOM010000027.1 GCA_031289975.1 Methanobrevibacter sp.
ACTTAGGAGAATTTATTCTCCGTTTTTAAGAAATAATTAAAATAAAACATTTAGATTTTAAATCAATAAAAATATAATGAATAGTTTCAAAAATTAGAATATTTTAGTAAAATTAAAAAGTTTTAAAATGCCAAAAATATGGTGCTTGACCATATAATATTGAGAGGTCAAAAAGATGACTCATGAAATTTTTGGTGATATTTCAAATTCAGTTGATAAAACTTTATTCTAAGTTTTTTACTCATTGTGTGATATGTAGTTAAAAATAATATTAATATTATTGAGAATCATAAATTAGACTTATAGAATTAAATTATTATCAAAAAATGACATATTTGATATTATCACTTTTTTGGTCAGAAACCAAGATCTTTACACTCTCCTTATTTTAAAAAAAAACTTTTTTATTTATCTAATAATGATTGAAAAATTAATATTAATATTTTAATATAGTGGTTTTGATAAAGTTCTTAATAAATAACTTTTTTAAAAATTAAATATTATTAAAAAATATTAATTTAAAATTAGTTGTATTAATTAATATATACTTATATTATTTAAAATTTAAAATTATAAATTTTTATAAAGTGATATTTGAAATTAAATAATTTAATAAAGAAATTTATTATTCAAAATTTAAGAACTTTTTCAGGCACTGTAAAAATAGCATGGAAATTCCCAATTGAAAAATTGGAAAACCATGATAAAAGTTTAATGAGATGGATATGGTCTAAACTTTTCCTGCTACAAATCCAAATTCAAGATTTCGAATTTCCATCCTCTTTTTACAGTGTCCTTTTTCAAAATGACTATAATCATATTTTTTTATAATAATGAATGTTAATTGTTAATATGATTATTTAAACCTTTAAAAATAATAATTTATATAAAATAATGTTTTTAAAATTAATGATAATAATATAATTATTTTAAAGAGAATATAATATATATTAAGATATTATAACTATTTTAAAGAAAAATAAAGGATAATAATTGTTCTCCACCCATTCTAACTTTAAAAAATAGAAAATTTTTTAAAATTAAGAAAATAGGACAAATTCGATGGCATGCAACAGTAACCTTTATATATGATAAATATAACAATAGTTATATAACACCATTTATTATAACAATAGTTATATATTATAGATTATAAAAAAATAGGAATAATTAATCAATGGAGTAATCAGCATATAAATGACTAAAAAGTCTGTATGGAGATATAATATTATGAAAGATGGTATAATGTGATTTTAGAAGAACATAATAAAATTTATTTAATTTAAATTTTTGATAAAATTGTTTAAGGCTTATGAGCCTTGTTTAAAATATTAGTGGTGCTAAATTTTTCACATTTCTGTAATTAGGCATATTATAGTTTTTTTGTTTTAAATCCGAGTGATGTGATTATGCTCCCTAATTTTGTGATAAATTTGTTTAAATTTTTTAAAATATAATATAATTAATACTAATGGAATAAATTAAGAAAAAGGTTATTGTCATGTCATCAAAAAAATCAATTAATGTTTCGCCAATTAGAGATAATCGTTTGAATACGATTATTACCTTTGGGGGAAATGCAAGTGAACTTGTGGATTTAACAAATAAAAAGTGTTTAAATGATAATAGTAGATCTTTTACACAGACAACTTTTTGTCAGGAGTGGTTGGCATTGTTAACTCTTTCATCAATAGAGGATACAGTGATAATTTCTCATGCACCTGTTGGATGTGTTGGATCAATGTCATGCATAACAATATTTCGTAGAGCTGGTCAAATTCATAGAGGAACTCAACCATCTACAGGAAACTGGATTTCTACAAATCTTAGTGATGAAGAAGTAATTCATGGTGGATCTTCAAAGCTTAAAGATGCTATATTCAAAGCAGAGAAAAGGCATAGTCCTAAAGCAATATTTGTATATACTTCATGTGTTTCAGGAATTGTTGGAGAGGATATTGAAGGAGTGATTAATGAGGTTCAAGATAAAGTTTCAGCTAAAGTATTACCAGTTTATTGTGAAGGATTTAAATCAAAAGTATGGGCATCAGGCTATGATGGAGCATTTCATGGGGTTTTAAATCATTTGATAGAAGAACCTAAGGAAAAGCAGGATAATTTGGTTAATGTAATTAATCCTATTTCCTTTTCTGGTTCTGATGAGGTGGAATTAAGGAGAATATTAAGTAATTTATCTCTTGAAGCAAATTTCATACCAAATTTCGCTAAAGTTGAAGATATAGCAAAAGCATCGGAGGCAGCTTTAACTTCAAGTATATGTACAACATTTAGTGAGTACTTTGCAAAAAGATTGGATGAAAATCATGGGGTTCCATACACAGAAAGGTTAATGCCTGCTGGTCTTGATAATACTGATGCCTGGGTTAGAGAAATTGCAAGTTATTTTGGAAAAGAAAAAAAGGCTGAGGAGTTTATCAAATCTGAAAGAGATAAAATTCAGCCACAGATTAATATAATTAAAGAAAAGTTAGAGGGAAAAACTGCATTTATTAGTGCGGGGCAATCCAGAGCTATAGGAGTGCCAAGTCTATTAGCAGATTTTGGAATGGAAATTCTTGGAGTAACTGCATATCATTATGATGAGGTTGTATTTGAGGGATTTAAAGAATTAGAAAAAAAATGTGGTAATTTCTGTACAAACATTGCTAATGTTCAACCTTATGAACAAGCAAACATACTTGAAAAAGAAAAACCTGATTTTTATTTTGGGCATATGGGTGAATCTGTTTGGGCTGTTAAAGAAGGATTTCCTGCAGCAATGGTTTTTAGTCTAAGTAATTCAATTGTTGGATACAACGGTGCTGTAGCTTTTGGAAATAGAATTCTTAATTTAATTAATAACCCATCATTTAGTAAAACACTTTCAAAACATTCAAAATCCCCATATTCAAAAAAATGGTTTGATGAAAGTCCATTTAAATATCATAAGGATGGTGAGAAAATATGAGTCATATAATCGAAAATCCACGATTTTCATGTGCGTTAGGTGGAGCATTAAATACAATTACAGCTATTGATGGAGTTGTTCCAATAATTCATGGAGGACCTGGTTGCGGTGTTCAAGTGTTCTATGGACAAAATTTTACAAGTGGGTTTAGAGGATCTGGATGGATTGGTGGAGTGGCTGTTCCAAGTTCCAATACTTATGAGGAAGAAGTAGTTTTTGGTGGGGAAAGTAGATTAAAAGAGCAAATTGAAAAAACTTTCGAAATTATTGATGGAGATAGATACATTGTGATTACTGCATGCACATCTGAACTTATTGGAGATGATATTAAAGGTGTCTTAAGAGAGGTTCAGCAAAATAATAAAAATTCGATTATTTATGCTGAAACTGCAGGTTTTAGAGGTTCAAGTTATAAAGGTTATGAGATTTTATTGGATGCCATCATCGAACAAGTTCTTGAGGTAAAAGAAAAAAATCCAAAATTAGTAAATCTAATAGGTATCATACCTTCACAAGACGTTTTTTGGCGTGGAAATCTTAATGAAATTGAAAAGATATTGAATGATATTGGTTTAGAAGTTAATACTTTAATAAATGGGAAAAATTTAGAAGATTTATCAAGTGCTTCATTGAATATTGTTCTCTCACCATGGCTTGGAATCGAAGCATCAAAAAAATTAGAAGATAAATATGGTATACCCTACATTGTTAATCCACTTCCTATAGGAACTCAGCAAACTAATGAGTTTATTAAAAGAATAGATGAATTTTTTAAGATTGATACAAACGAGTATATTGCAAAAAAAGAATTAAAAACTTATAAATCTATTGAAAGTGTTGCAGATTTTATTGTGGATATGGATGTTCAACCAAAGTTTGCTACAATAACTGATTCTAATTATGCAATAGCTCTTAATAAATTTTTAATAAATGAATTAGGATGGATTCCATCAACTGTATTAATAATTGATGATGTTCCAGAAGATCGTAGAGAATTTATTAAAAATGAGCTTAATTTTAAGGATCTTCCATCACCTGAGGTAATTTTTGAATCTGATTCTTATGAAATATGGGAAGCAGTTGAAAAAAATCCACCTGAGTTTATTTTTGGTAGTTCTTTAGATAAAGATTTTGCTAATAAAAGAAATATTCCGATATTAACTGTATCTTTCCCTATTACAACTAAAGTTGTTATTGAAAAGTCTTATGCCGGGTATAGTGGTTCAATAAGACTTATTGAAGATGCACTAAGTGAAACCACTGCATTTTTTTAAATAAGTTTTTATATTTTATTGGAGAATAATTAGATATTACTAATCAAGGATATAAATTAGATATTAATTGGAGAATATGAATATGGTTGAAAAATGCAAACATGGTTCGCAAAACGAAAAATCTTATGTGGTTGAAGCTCCAAGGTATTCATGTGCTCTTGCAGGAGTTTATCAATTAACAATTGGATTAAATAAATCAGTGCCTATACTTCATTCTGGTCCAGGTTGTGGAATGGTTCAAGTTCATGGAACTGGTCTTGCATCAGGATTTAATTCAACAGGTGATTATGGATCAACAAATACTCCATGTTCATCTCTTGTAGAAGATCATGTAATTTTTGGTGGAGAGCAAAAACTTAGAGATTTAGTTGATACAACATTACAAATGTTTAATGCAGAATTATTTATTGTAATATCTGGATGTGTACCATCACTTATTGGAGATGATGTAAATGCGGTTGTAGAAGAGTTCAAAGACAAAGCCACAATTCTGCATGTTGATGCACCAGGTTTTGTTGCTAACTCTTTTCAAAGTTATGAAATGTTTTTTGATGTAATTATTGATAAATTGCTCATGCCTGCGAAAAAAAAGAGAAACTTAGTTAATATCTTTGGTATTGCTCCATTTCAACACATTTTCTGGAAAGGAGAGTTACATAGTATTAAAAACTTACTAAAAAGTATTGATATCGAAGCTAATGTAATTTTTAATCAAAACAATCCTATTGAATCATTGAATAATATTCCAAAAGCAGCATATAATATTGTTCTTTCACCTTGGATTGGTCGTGAAACTGTTAAAAAACTTGAAAAAAAATTTAATACTCCATTTATCACTTTTCAAGGTCCACCTGTAGGATCAATACAAACAAGTAAATTTTTAAGAGAAGTTTCAGAAAAATTAAATATTCCATCAAAGAAGGTTGAAAAGTTCATCGAAGAGGAGGAAGGTAGAGTTTATCGTTTAATGGAATTTGCAGCAGATAATATTATTGTTTATAATCCTGCTTCATATTTTGCTTTAATAGCAGACTCAAATACTGCTGTTAGTATTAGTAAATTTATAACCGATGAACTTTCTTATCTACCTGAGATTATCATAATCACTGATGAACCTCCTGAAGAGTATAGGGAAGATATTATTAAATCATTACAAAGTGATGAAGTTGGTTATGAAGTAGAAGTAATTTTTGAAAATGATTCATATAAAATTAGAAAAAATCTTGAAGGTAGATCCTTTGCAACATTATTTGGAAGTTCGATTGAGTCCAAGGTTGCTGAAGATTTAATGGTACTATATTATCCAATTACATACCCAGCATACAATAGATTGATTTTAGGAGCTAACTATCTTGGATATGATGGTGGTATAAGTTTCCTTGAAGGTGCAAGATCAATTAATTTAGGACCTCTTTAAAACTGTAAAAATAGTTTTCGAATTCAAATATATATCAATTAATTATTTGTAGAAACTATCTTCTAAATCATAGTAGTTTTGATAAAGTTCTTAATAAATAATTTTTTTATAAATAAATATTATTAAAATATATTTATTTAAAATTATTTATATTATTTAAAATAAATTTATATTATTTAAAATTTAAA
>JAITOM010000066.1 GCA_031289975.1 Methanobrevibacter sp.
AAGGATTCTGGATCTTTACTCCGTCGAATAGCATCTACTGTGAAAAATTACGAGCCAAATATTAGAACTTTAAGAAATAGGCACAAATACGAAAATTATCCATGCTAATTTACAGTGCCCTTTTTAATGAATCTGAAATTATTAAAAATGAGAATCATGAACTTAAAAAAGAGATGAAAACTCTTAATATTCAGCTTGATGAGATTAAATCTGAATTTTCTGATTTTAAAAATAGATTTTCTAATATTCATAATAAAGACATTTTAGAGATTTTTTCATTATATCGACTTTGGGAAGATTCTTTTAGTGAAGTTTTAGACCATGAAAATCATGTGATTTTAGCTACAAATAAATTTAAACCAGACAATGTAATCATTGGTCAAGGTTTGATTGGTGCTACATCTAAGAACCATGCTGTTGAATGGTTAAAGATTGTTAGAACATCGCTTATTTTTATTAAACATAGTCCTAATTTATCCGATGATTTTAATAATGATAAATCTACATTTTAGAAAACCAATTAAATGAAGTTAAAAGACAAAATGTTTTACTCTTTTAATTTATAATGCAATTAATTTAATTAGGTAGCGATAATTCAAGGAGAGGAATATACATTGAAGGATAAATGTGGTATTGTAGGAATACATTCTAATTTAGATAAAAATGTTTCATCTTTTGTTTATTATGGGCTCTATGCTTTACAACACAGAGGTCAGGAATCTGCAGGAATAGCTACATTTGATGGTAGTAAAATGCATTATCATAGGGGTATGGGTTTATTAACTGATGCTTTTAAAGATTTTGATTTCAATTTTTTACATGGTAATAAAGCTATTGGTCATGTACGATATTCAACTACAGGAGATTCTAAATTAGAGAACTCTCAACCTTTTTTAACAAGTTTAAATGACCAACATATAGCTATTGCACATAATGGAGATATTATTAACTCCTCTTTTTTAAGAGATGAGTTGATTGAGGAAGGTTATGAATTTACTTCAAATACAGATTCTGAAGTATTATTCTATTTAATTAAAAAGGAGTATGAAAAAACCAACAATTTTATTTTAACAATTGAAAGACTTGTTGAAAAAATTATAGGATCATATTCTATTGTTATTTTAATTGATGATAAACTTTATGCTGTAAGAGATCCTGCTGGAATGAAACCACTATCCATTGCTAAGGATGGTGAGGATTATATGATTGCATCTGAAACTGTTGCTTTTGATGTAGTTGGTGCTAAGTATATTAGGGATGTTGAGGCTGGAGAGATTATCCACTTTAAAGACAATGAAATTAAATCCCATAAAGTTAAAATAGCTAACTCTATTAAAAAGGCACATTGTGTTTTTGAATATGTTTATTTTGCAAGACCTGATAGTGTTATGAATGGGCAAGATGTTTATAAATCAAGATTAAACATAGGAGAATATTTATATAAAGGATATAAAATTGATGCTGATATTGTGGTTCCTGTTCCAGATTCTTCAATTCCAGTAGCTATTGGATATTCAAGAGCTTCAAAAATTCCTTATGCTGAGGGTTTAATTAAAAATAGGTATGTTGGAAGAACATTCATCATGCCTACTCAAGGAGAAAGGTTATTAGCAATTAAATTAAAAATAAATCCTATTAAATCTGAAATTGAAGGCAAAAAAATTATTTTAATTGATGACAGTATTGTAAGAGGAACAACCTCTCAATCAATAGTTAAAATTTTAAGAGAAGCTGGTGCAAAAGAAATTCACATGTTAATTGGTTGTCCACCCATTATTGCTCCTTGTTACTATGGCATTTCAATGGCTTCAAAAAAGGAGCTAATAGCTGCTAATAATACTATCAATCAAATCAAAGAGAAGTTAGGTGTTGAAACATTAGGATATTTAAGTATAGATTCTCTTGTTGATTCTGTTGGGATTCATTTTAATGACTTATGTTTAGCTTGTATTAATGAGGATTATCCAACAAACATTCCTCAAAAATAACTTACTGTTAGCTATTTCAAATTATTCCTGTATTTCTACTTTAGTATTAGGATCAAATGGATTGGTACGAATAGCTAAAGAATACATATATGGAAAATGATTTTTTAAATAATATAAATGATTTAACCACTCATATATTAAACTAAAGTAAACTCTATCTATATCACCGATTAAATGTTGTAAATCAATATCAGATATATTTTTATTAATATCTCTTTTTTCTAATTCTTCATCAAGATGAAAAATACCTAAAAGTATGGTTGATAAACTCTCCTTTTCTAATAAAACGGGGTTTTCAATCATGAGAAGTAAAAAAGATCTTTTACCAATTAAAAACTCACGCAAATCCATTAAGAAAATAGATTTTTCTTCATCTGCAATCCTCAACTTGAAAGAATAATCACTCCTTTTAAGATTTTTCATGAACTTATGAAGTTCTTTAATTTCAAAATACTCAAGATCATTAACAAGTTTAAGAAGTTCATCTCGCTCCTGATTAATCTCAGAAAAATTTGCAAGTAAATGATTTCCAATTTCTGAGAAGAATATATTCATTAACATCTCAAGCTTATCTATTACAGCTTCCTTTTCTTTACGATCAATAACACTTTCAATCACTAAAACAACAATTAAAATATCAATTGGGATAAATGCTAAATCAATAACCATGTAAAATAATACATGTTCAGGGTCATTAAATTGTGTAAAAGCTATTGAATAAAATATAACAGATATAATAATCAATATAATAGATAATTGTATTTTCCAACTTTTTAATTTCATATTAAAATCCATTCATTTTATTAAATAATTAATTTATAAAACTATGCTTTCTATTATATATAAATCTTTATTTGAGATAAAATAATTATTTCTTACTATACTTTCCATGATTTTAATTGCTTATTTTCTATTTTTAAAATATTTAATATTTTACCCACAATAAAGTCTATTATATCATTAATATCCCTTGGATTATTATAAAAACCAGGCATTGCAGGCAATATTATTCCACCTTCTTCACTAATTTTTAACATATTCTTAATATGTGCAGTTCTAAGAGGAGTTTCTCGTGGCACAATGACTAAGGTTCTTTTTTCTTTCAATGTAACATCCGCAACTCTTGTAATCGTATTATTCCCATAACCATTTGCAATGGCTGATAATGTTTTCATAGAGCAAGGAACAATAATTAAAGAGTCAAATTTAAATGATCCACTGTTTATAGAACTTGTTAAATCATCTGACTCATAGTATCTGTATGATAATTTCTTAATATCCTCTAATTTTTCATTTAATTCATATTTTATTATTGTTTCTGCAGTTTTACTTATTAAAAGTCCTGTTTTAATATTCATTTCTTTAAACACTTTTAATAGTCTAACACCATAAGAAACTCCACTTGCTCCAGTAATAGCTATTATTATCATAATATCTCATTTTTACCATAATATCGAGAGTGTAAAGATCTTGGCTCCTGGCTAAAAAATGATTAATATCAATCCTGTTAATTTTGATAATAATTCAATTTTATAAGCTTAATCAATGATTTCAATTTTTATTAATATTAATTTTTGACTGTATACTACATAATAAGTTAAAAGCTAAAATAAAGTATTATATGATGAATTTAATATTCCCAAAAAATTTCAGGAGCCAACTTCTTTACACTCTCTAAATTATTCTTCCAATTTTTACTCAAATGTATGATATAATTAAAAGTCTTTTTTTTATCAAATGTATTAATCTTATAATCAAATGTATTAATCTTATAAAGTTCTTAAAATTCTTTAAATCATCCATTTAACTTTCTACATCCTCAAAATTTTCATTTTCGATAACAAATCGTTGATTTTCTTAAGTTTTCAATTGTAAAAATCCATCTTCTTTTTAAAGTACCTTATTTTTTTATCATTACTTTAAATGATAATATTTCTATATTTTTAAAAAAAATTATTATTCTAATTTTTATTTAAGTTATTATTATTTTAAATATAAAAATTATTATTTTAATTGATAAAAGTTTATTATTTAAAAAATTAAAAGATAATATTAATATATTATATCTAATTATATATTTTAGTATTGAATAAAATATTAATATAAATAATTTAAATAAATATATTTTAATAATATTTATTTTTAAAAAAAATTATTTATTAAGAACTTTATCAAAACTACTATAAATAAAACTAATTATTAAATAGTCAATTATAAGTATTAAATAGTCAATTATAAGATGATTATAATAATTTTTAAAAAAATGTTTATTCTTTAAATTTAATTAAAAATTCTTTAAATTGAAATTATAAAATATTAGTTTAATGATGATAATTGTTTGAATCTTATTTTAAGTTTATATCTTATTATATAACAAATATCAATTAATGACGAATATCAAAAATTTAGGTTAAAAAATGAATGGAATATGGTATTATATTATTGCTTTTATAGTGATTTGGATTATAGCACTCACATTTAAGAAACCTCTAACTAAAGTTGGAGTGGAAATAAATCCTCCAATTTTAATGTGGAAAACTATACGATTTAGAACATTGATAGATAAAATAGCTAATAAATCACCAAGATTTTGGAAAGTGTATATGAATATTGGGATTGTTGTATCATTTATAGCGATGATAGTGATAAGTTACATTCTTTTTAGTTCATTATCAACTATAAAAACATCCCCATCATTATCTTTAATAATACCTGGAGTTGAAGTTCCTGGTTCCCCTATAACAGTTCCATTAGGTTATGGATTAATTGCTTTAGCAACAGTTTTAATTGTTCATGAATTTTCTCATGGAATTTTAGCTCGAGTAGAAAAAATTTCAATTAAATCAATTGGATTAATGCTTCTTACAATATTGCCTGGAGCATTTGTAGAACCCGATGAAGAAGAACTCAAAAAAACATCTAAATTAGGGCGTATGAGAATATATGCTGCTGGTTCAGTAGCAAATATGAGTTTAGCCCTTGTTTCGCTTATAATTGTTTTGTTAATAAGTAATTTAATTTTTCCATTTACATTTCATGAAAATGGGATGGAAATTAAAACTGTTATTCCAAATACTCCTGCAGATCATATTTTAGAAGATGGAATGATTGTTACTTCTCTTAATGGACAGGATATTACAAGCACTAAAAGTTATAATAATGCTTTTTTGCAATTAAAACCAAACCAAAATATATCGATTAGTACAAATAAAGGAGATCGTTATCTAACAACTTCAGAAAATCCTCAGGATGCATCAAAAGGGTTTGTAGGAATATCTGCAACACCAAATTTTGAAGTTAAAAAAGAAGTTTCAAATATCTTAGGTAACAGTATACCATGGATATTGTTTAACTTTTATGATCTTTTCACTTGGATATTCACACTTAATATTGGAATAGGTTTATTTAATTTACTGCCTATTAGAATGTTGGATGGTGGAGCATTATTTAAAGACCTTTTAACTTTTAAACTTTCGCAAAAATTAGTTAATCATCTTCTAAATTTCACTACACTTGTTTTTGTATCCATCATAGTTTTTAGTTTAGTTTATGGATTATTCAAAGGTCTTGTTTAGTTAGAAACATACTATGATATAGGACAGATAACTATCAATCCTATAATTTATATTAAGTATGATGAATTTAGTTAAAAATTATTTAAGAAAATAGCTATTATAACAATGGAGAGAAAACATGCCTAAAACAATGTCCGAGAAAATATTTTCAAATTCTACTAATGATAATGTAGAGAGTGGAGATATAGTAGTCGCTAATGTGGATCTTGCTATGACTCATGATTTAACTGGTCCTCTTTCTATTAAATCATTTTATGAGATTGGTAAAAAAGTATGGGATCCAGATAGAATTGTAATTCCATTTGACCATCAAGTTCCTGCTGATTCATTAGAAGCTGCAGATAACCATATCCTTATGAGAAAATTTGTAAAAGAACAATCAATAAAGAACTTTTATGATGTAAATCAGGGTGTTTGTCATCAAATATTACCAGAATTAGGGCATGTTGTGCCTGGAGAAATAATCGTTGGCACAGATTCTCATACCTGTACTCATGGGGCTTTAGGAGCATTTTCAACTGGTATTGGTTCAACGGATATGGCTATGGTTTTTGCAACTGGTAAACTTTGGTTTAAAGTTCCTGAAACCATATATTTCAATGTAAACGGAGAATTAAAGAACAATGTTTATGGGAAAGATCTTATTTTAAATATAATTGGTAAAATTGGAGCCGATGGAGCAAGTTATAAAGCATGTGAATTTGGTGGTGAAACCATAAAAAATATGGGAATTTCAGATAGGATGGTTCTTTGTAATATGGCGATTGAAATGGGTGGGAAAACAGGTCTTATAGAAACAGATGAGAAAACCTTAAATTACTTAAAAAATCGTGCTAATAAGAAATTTAAAATATTTAAGACAGATTTAGATGCTCCTTCACTTGAAGAAATTCATGTTGATGTTAGTGAGTTAGAACCACAAATAGCATGTCCACATAATGTAGACAATGTAAAACCTGTTAGTGAAGTTGATAGTGAAATAGATCAAGTATTTCTTGGTTCATGTACCAATGGAAGAATAGAAGATTTAAGAATAGCTGCTAAAATATTAAAAGGCGATAAAATTGCTAATGGAGTTAGAATGTTAGTTATTCCTGCTTCAAAAGAAGTTTACACTAAAGCCTTAGATGAAGGTCTTACGAAGATATTTGTTGATTCTGGTGCCTTAGTATGTAATCCTTGCTGCGGACCTTGTCTTGGAGGTCACATTGGATTAATTGGTCCTGGAGAAATAAGTCTTTCTACATCCAATAGAAACTTTAAAGGAAGACAAGGTAGTCCTGATGGTAAAGTTTATCTTTCTTCCCCTGCAGTAGCAGCTACATCAGCTATTAAAGGTAGGATTTCAATTCCTGATAAATATTAATCTAATTTACATGACCGATCATTTTATATTTTAGAAAAAGTTCTTAAATTTTAAAATATGATTTTTTTATTGATATGATTGATATTTAAATTGATATGATTGATATTTAAATTGATATTTAAATTGATATAATTGATATTTAAATTGATATAATTGATATTTAAATTGATATAATTGATATTTAAATTGAAATAAATATTATTAAAAAATATTAATTTAAAATCATTTATATTAATTAAATTATATTTAAATTATTTAAAATTTAAAATTATTAATTTTTATAAAGTAATATTAAAAATTAAATAATTCAATAAAAAAGTTTATCATTCAAAAGTTAAGAACTTTTTCAAAATGACTATATATTGTAAAAACTATATTAATAATTAAGTATATACAATAAACTAATTTTATACTAATTTTATACTAATTTTATAAATTATAAAATTGGGACATCAAATCCAAAATTGATGAAAAAAACATTATTTTATAAGATGAAAAAATAATTGTTGTCCAATTTATAATATAAAATTTTTTGAAGGTTTAAAATGAACAGGAAAAAATTAGCTATTGATTTTGCAAATTCTTTAAATCATCCCGAAATAGAAAAAATAATATTATATGGGTCTGTTGCGAGAAATCAGGATAACGAAGATTCTGATATTGATATTCTTATTATAACTTCTAATATTGATGATGATTTGAAAATTGAAGACAATATATATGGTAAAACTTTTGACATACTTCTTGAAACTGGAGAAGATATTTCTGTACAAATAATACCTAATGAACATTATCAAACACACTTAGATTTTCCTTTCTACCTAAACATTGAAAAAGATGGTGTTTTAATTGGATAAAAAAGTAAATATAGCATTTAAAAAGTCATTAGAACTCTTAAAAGTGGCTGAACTAAATTTCAACAATAATTTTTATGCTGATTCAATTAATAGATCGTGCTATGCTGTTTTTCATGCAGCTAATGCATTACTGATTAAAAAAAAAATATACTCTAAAACACATAGTGGAACGATTCGTAAATTTGGTTTAGAATATGTTATTAATGATACTTTTGATAAAGAAATAGGAAAATTCTTCACTAACATTGAGAAAGATAGAGAAAAAGCAGATTATGATTATTCCTATGAAGCAACAGAAAATAAAGCTAAAAAAGATTTAAATAATGCTAAAAGATTTGTTGAAGAATGTGAGAAGTTTTTATAAATTCGTATGCTTTAAAAAATTAACCGATTCATGATTAATTATTGTATTGGGTACTATAAAAAGAGGATGGAAATTTAAAATTGGAATTTGGTTTTTAGACAGAAAAAAGTTTAGATTAGATTTTCCGGTTCTAAATTTAAAGGCACTGTAAAATTAGCATGGATTTTCACAATTGAAAACAGACGATAAAAGTTTAATGACATGTATAGGGGCTTAATGTTTTTATGCTAAAATCTAAATTCCAAATTGTGAATTTCCATCCTCTTTTTACAGTGCCAATTTAAAAACTAAAGTTTTTAAAATAACTAAAAAACTCGCATAATTATTTTATAAAACAAGAATTATAATCACAATTCGCACTTTTAACTAAAATTTATTATTTGTTAAAAATGAATATGTAAACTATAAACAATAAAAATCAAATTATAGCTTAAATAAATGAAAAATTAAGGTTTATATTCTAAAAAAATAGTTAATAGAATTGTTCCCCACTCCCTTAATATAATTGATATTTAATTGATATAATTGATATAATTGATATAATTGATATAATTGATATTTAAATTAATATCATATGTTTAAGGAGAAGAACAATATGAAAGGGAAGGTTTGGAAATTTGGAGATGATATTGATACAGATATTATTATTCCTGGAAGATATTTAATTCATACAGATCCAAAAATATTGAGTAAACATTGTATGGAAGGTTTAGATTCGCAGTTCTACGAAAAAGTAAATAAAGGCGATATAATCGTTGGAGGTAAGAATTTTGGTTGTGGTTCTTCAAGAGAGCATGCCCCAATAGCTATTCAAGGTGCTGGAATTGGAGCTATAATAGCGGAATCCTTTGCAAGAATATTTTATAGAAATAGTACAAATATTGGAATACCTCTTCTTGAAGCACCAGGAATTAGTAAAATTCTAAATCAAGGGGACGAAATCGAAATAGATATGGAAAATGGTTTTATCATTAAAGAAGATGGAAACAAATATGAATTTAAGAAATTACCTCCATTCATGTTAAACATCCTTGAAAAAGGTGGATTAATTGAATATCTTAAGGATGGAAACATCTAATAATATATACTATCAATTAATTAATCATTGAGTATATATAACTAATATTTTTAAATAATATGAAAATAGAAAGTGTTAAAATGTATAAAATAGCTATTGTTCCTGGGGATGGAATAGGAAAAGAAGTAATGGAAGCAACTTTAGAAGTTTTAGATGGTTTAAATTTAGATTTAAAATATGAATATGGGGAAGCTGGTGATGAATACTTTGAAAAAAATGGAGTTGCAATTTTAGATGAAACCATAGACCTTATAAAAAATTCTGATGCTTGTTTGTTTGGTGCTGTAGGTGAGACAGCTGCAGATGTCATTGTTAAACTTAGACAAGAATTGGATTTATTTGTAAATCTTAGACCTATTAAATCTTATCCTGGAACTAACAGCTTATTTAAAGACCTTGATTTTGTAATTGTTCGTGAAAATACTGAAGGGATTTATGTTGGTCAAGAAGAATATACTAAAGATGGTGCAATAGCTAAAAGAATAATTACAAAGGAAGCAAGTGAAAGAATTTGTAATTTTGCTTTTAAATATGCGAAGGATAACAATAAGAAAAAGGTGACTGCTGTTCATAAAGCAAATGTCTTAAAAAAAACAGATGGTTTATTTAAAAAGGTTTTCTATGAAGTGGCTAATAAATATCCAAATATTGAAACTGAAGATTATTATGTTGATGCTATGGCAATGTATCTTTTAACAAAACCTCAAACCTTTGATGTTATTGTGACCACTAACTTATTTGGAGATATATTGTCCGATGAAGGAGCAGGTCTTGTAGGTGGATTAGGTTTAATTCCTTCTGGTAACATAGGTGAAAACAATGCTTTATTTGAACCAGTCCATGGTTCTGCACCAGATATTGCAGGTAAAGGTTTAGCCAATCCCACTGCAATGCTACTTTCAGCTGTCATGATGTTAAATTATTTAAACGAAGTTAAAAATGCTGATTTATTAGCAGATTCAATTTTCAATGTCTTAAAAGAAGGTAAATCTTTAACATTAGATATGGGTGGTAATTCATCCACTATGGAAATGGCTAATGAAATTAAAAATAAATTATTAGAGAGACTGTAAAAAGAGGATGGGAATTTAGATGTTGTAAAAAGAGTATGGATTTCAAAGACCTAAAATCTGATTTTCAGATAGAAAAAATTTAGATCATACGGTTTCTTTATAGTCATTTTGGAAAAGTTCTTAAATTTTGGATGAAAAATTTTTTTATTTAATTATTTAATTTTTGATATTAATTTATAAAAATTAATAATTTTAAATTTTAAATAATTTAAATATATTTTAATTAATATAAATGATTTTAAATTAATATTTTTTAATAATATTTATTT
>JAITOM010000079.1 GCA_031289975.1 Methanobrevibacter sp.
AGGAGTGAATAGCTGTTTAAAAAGAAAATAATTTAAGAATTAGTGATTATGATAATTGGAAGTAGTATTAACTCTTAATTTAATGTTTTGTGTGTTTTTGAAAATCTAAGTTAAGAGGCTATTGAAAAAAAAATTGGTTTTTAGTAAAAGTGAAAATAATAAAATAGATGGTGTAAAAAAAAAAGATGGTTCCTAAAATTTTTTTTTAATGTAAAAAATAGGATCATAGTAATAAAAATTTAAGGACCTATAATAATTCTAAATTTTTCTTGCCCAAAAACCAAATTTTGGATTTCAAATTTCCATTCTCTTTTTACAGTGCCAGAAATAATATGATCTGAACAGATTAATAAAAAGAATTAAAATTAAAGGAATATATTTTTGAATGGAAAGTTTTTAATCTGTTAATTTACATATTCAGTAGAAAAAGTGTGGATGAAAATTGTTAAGTTTAAATACTTAAAAAGATAAAAATATATTAAAAAACAAATCAGAAATAGGAAAACAGTTTTTTAACTTGATAGTTATAGCTTAAACTTATTTTAAATTAATAATTAAATAATCCGTAGTGATAAAATGGTGTTAATTGGTCTAATTTCAGATACTCATGTTGGTGATAAAGTAGAGAGCTTACCTGCAAATTTAAGTACCTACTTTAAAGATGTTGAACTTATTTTACATGCTGGAGATTTAACCTCTCTAAAAGTTATTGAGGAATTAGAGAAAATAGCTCCTACAATAGCTGTTCAGGGGAATATGGATAGATTTTATGGTGTTGACTTACCAGTAAGTCATGTTGAAACAGTTGAAGGTGTTAAAATTGGGGTTAAGCATGGTGAAGTTAATCCAAAAGGAGATACTCAACAATTAGAATATATTGCTCGGGAACTTGAAGTAGATGTTTTAGTTAGTGGGCACAGTCATCAGCCATTAATAGAGCAAGCAAATAATATACTTCTTGTAAATCCTGGTAGTCCAACTAAACCTCTTTTAACCGACCCTACAGTTATGTTAATGACAGTTGAAGATGGAGAAGTTGATGTTGAAATTATTAAAATTGGTCCTCCAACATGTAGTTCTCTAAATTTTAAAAAAGAGAAAAATAATATATTGGATGGAGGATAATTAATTTTAAACTTTAAATAATAGCTAAATTAAAAAATGATAAAATTAATTGAAATAATATCTTAAAATAATGAATAAAGCAAATGAATTTGGATAATATGGGAAATCAATGGCAAAAGGATAAAAAAAAAGAATATTACTATAAAAAAGCTAAAGAATCAAATTACTATTCAAGGGCATCTTATAAATTATTACAATTAAATAATAAATATAAGATAATTAAAGAAGGTAACAGTGTTGTTGATTTAGGTTCGAGTCCTGGTGGTTGGTCACAGGTAGCTTTAGAAAAGGTAGGTTCAGAAGGATTAGTTATAGGGGTGGATTTAAATAAAAACAGACCAATTAATGAGGAAAACTTTTTCTTTATAAGAGGAGACTTCACAACTGAAGAAATTCAAGAAAAAATAATTAATACATTAAATGAAGAAGTGGATGTTCTTATTTCAGATGCATCACCGTCTTTAAGTGGAATAAAAAATATTGACTATCTAAGATCAATGGATTTGGTTGAAAATATTATTAAAATATCTGAATTATTTTTAAGAAATAATGGAAATATATTAATTAAATTTTTTCAAGGAGAAGATTTTAATCATATACTAAAAGAACTTAAACAGAAATTTAGGGTTGTTAAAACAACTAAACCTAATTCTTCTCGAAAAAAGAGTTCAGAAATGTATTTAATCTGTTTAGGATTTAAATCTCCATGAGATGTATATTTATAGTATTTTAAAGGCTGTAAAAATTTGTGGAATTTTTATTTACAAATGAAAGCTAATTTTTTGGATTTTTTCCAACCCCCACCACACTTTTTGATGCAATCGTATTCTAAATAATTATTTAATATATAGTGAACTAAAAAATGTTTTTAAGTAATGGGTTTCTAAAAATATCTTTAAATTATCAATTTCATAAATAAAAATAAAATATTATTTATTTTTAAAAATAAAATAGTTAAATTTATTAATTAATGATTTGATAAAATATTACAAACTATTATTAAAAATTAAACAAATAAAAATAAATGATTAATTACAAACTTTCTTTATTCCACTATATTATTAATTATTATTATAGTTCACATTCTTTAATAAAGTTTACATTTGATTATATTCCTTGAAACAATTTTTAAATTAATGAATTTTTATAAAAATGTTTATTGTAGTGTATGAAATAATGTTTGTAAGTAAAGAAAAGGTTATGTCAAAAATTTGTGTGATAACAATTGTTATAATTTATTAATAATTGTTATGGCAGGAAAATATTAATAAAATGTGTGGTATTAATAATTAATATGAACAACAAAATACACACAATAATATATATGCTGAAGATGTATTTAAAGATAATGTAAATATTGAAAATAATGTTTTATTAGTTAAACCCATCGTACCATTCTATTTAGTTCGTGCATTAGCAAAATTCACTGAAAAAATAATTAAAATTGTTTATTGGGATGGTGAAAACTTAAAATACCCTGAATGCAGACATAAATTATATAGAAATTCATATAGCAAAAGATGGATTAATAAAACTGATTTAATTCATATACAAAGATATACAGCTCAAATAAGGAATGTGAATATGACAAAAAACGAAATAAAATCTGCAAATGCAGATATTGTAGAATCTTTTTTAGGTGCTCTTTTCTTAGATCAGGGTATTGAAAAAACTAAAGAATTTTTAGAAAGATATATCTTTAA
>JAITOM010000164.1 GCA_031289975.1 Methanobrevibacter sp.
AATATGCTATTGACTGAAATATTTTTATTCCATGCTTAGTTTTTAAAACATGAATATTAAATCAGAGATAATTAGACAATAATGATAAATTAACCCATAAATAATTATGCCGTTCTCTCGAATTATATGAATTAGAAAAAATATATTATAAAAATTCTTGTAGATAGGTTTAATAAATATTATAAGTGATGAAACTGGTAGAATTTTTAAAAAAAAGAGTTTTATATTATAGAAAAGATGAAATCCATATAATTGTCTTAAAAAGGATATTGCCTTATTTAACATATAATTTCACCAGAAAACTAAATAATATTCGATGAAATTCAAAATAACAGAAAATTCAAACATTTATACTGAGTGGATTGAAGCCATTTTACACTTTTATCTATGTTTTAGCAGTAATATAGAGAGCAGGACATAATTCTATTACTTGTTACTCATTCTTTTTTCATGTTTTATGTCTTTTTATTTTTTTAATTTTGTTTTTCATCTTTAAAAAATTATTTAATTTTCAATTGAAGCTTTTATTATCATTTTAACTCTTTTAATTTTTTTCTACTTTTTAATCTTTAAATTTATTTTCTACTATAGTCCTTTTGGAAAAGTTCTTAAATGGAGGCTGTGAAAAATTCAACTGATGAATCTATAATACTTTATTCAATGTTTATAATACTTCATTTTTTAAAGCATTTTAAGAACTTTATAAGATTAATACACCACTAAAAAAAAAGATTTTTACTTATACTCTACATTTGAGTAAAAAGTTAAAAATAATTTATCAGTTGGATTTTTCACAGCCCCTGAAAATGCTATTTGTAAAAATAATAAAATTTATGCAAGCAACTTCACAAATATTTTGAAAAAGACTGAAAATGGCACTAATGATTTTATAAGCTTTTTCCAAGTATTTATTGAAAATGATGAGGTTAACTATATTTTACAGTCAAGCAATGAAAATTTTAATAAAATTCAATTTAAAAAATATTGGAGAAGCATTTAATTAAAGATTTAGGCATTTTTTTGAAGATTTAGGCATTGTTTTGGATAAAGTTTATGTTATGAGTAAGGAGTATAGAGCTAGTCTTTTTAAAAAAGAAATATCTCCAGGCAAAACAATAACATCTACAAAATTAGCTACCTTAGTTGATGGGGAACCTAAAATGAAAGAGTTTATAAAAGAAATACTTTAACCATTATAAATTCCATTTTAGTTATTAAAAGAATTTTAAGAAAGAATAAAATTTAACTAAAAATAATTATTTTCCAGTTTTTAAATAATTGTAAAATAGATTAAAGAGTAATTAAATATTGGAGCTTAATTATGGAAGAAATCGTTTTGCATGCAGATTCGAACGAGTTAAATAATTTATTCGATTTCATACGAAATTCACTAAATTCATTTGAGATTTTTGAAAGTGTAATAATACAATTAGAACTTGCTGTAGAGGAAATTTTTATTAATATTGTTAATCATGCTTTTAAAGATAATGATTTGGAGTATATGAATATTCATGTAAAAATTGAAATAGAGAGAGATCCATTAAAAATTATTATCACATTTAAAGATAAAGGAATTCCTTTCAATCCTTTGAAAGTTTCAAATCCCGACACTTCCCTTGATGCAGATCAAAGAAAAATTGGAGGACTTGGGATTTTTATCATTAAAAAAAATGTGGATGAAATATATTACAAATATGAAAATGGGGAAAATATTTTAACGATAGTAAAAAATTAATAATTCATAGTTATAATTAGTCATATATACTTTATTCGTGGTTTATATAAATAACGGTGCTTTTAATGGATTTCAGGAAATATACAGACATTATCTTCAGATCAAAAGTTTTAACTGTTTTATTTATAGCTTTGATTTATTTTATTCTCACATATCCAACCTATTTTTTTGATTTAAATGAGTTATATATTGATCCAAGTGTAATTATTTACATGATTTTTGGATTCATATTCGGTCCAATAGGTTTTATTGGTACTTTGATTGGAGCAATTATTTTAGTTTTTTTAGATATTGTATGTAATGTTACCTTTTATGATAGATTTGAAATTTTCACTAATATTATGAATATCTTTTTTAATTTTTTCACCGCATATTTAATCTATAAATTATGGTACACTTTTAAAATTGACAAGCAAAATACTGAATTAATAAGATTAGATTCATCCCAAAAAATAACTAAATTTTCTATTACAATTTTTTTAAGTTCGTTAATTTACATGGGTCTTTATGATTATCCCTACAATTATGTTTATGGGGAAGCAATTATTTTTGAATGGTCTGTGTTTGTTGTATTATTAAATTTGTTTGTTTGTTTAGTTGTAGGAAGTGCAATGATTATTTTATTAAGTAAATTAGATATATCTTTTTATAAACCAAAAAAATCAAAAATTAATATTTCTCCTAAAATTTTTGATATTTGTTTATTAATTGCTATTATCATTGATATAATTCTTCTAATTTTCAGAATCAATAAGTATAATCCATCTAATCATTTAAATCAAATATTATCTATTATATTTGTAAGTTTAGTTATGGTTTTTATCTTTAAACCAATAGAAGAAATTAAAGATACTAATTTAAAAAAAACTTTTTCTCTAACTGAAAAATTCGTAGCAATTTTTATTGTATTGGAAACAGTTATGTCTATTAGTATATCAATTATTTTATATTTTATCCTTGGACTGTTAAATGTTGATGTTTCTTATTTTTGGTATTATTTCTTTGTTGCTATTTTCATAGTTATTTTTATTTTATATATACTTTCTATATACTTTTTACGGAATATAGAAAGTTCAATTTCCAATCCAATAGAATCTATTTCAGCTAATATGCAGCAATATTCTGAAAGTGAGGATAAAATAATTAATAGTAATATACTTTCCCAGGTAGAAGATTTTACAAAACAAGATTCAGAAATTGGGATATTAGCAAATTCTTATCAATATTTGGTTAAAAATTTAACTGATTATATGGAAAATTTAGAAAAGGTTACAAAGGATAAAGAAAGAATAGCAATGGAATTAAATATTGCTAAGCACATACAAGAATCAATGCTACCTAAAACGTTTCCCCCATTCCCCGATAAAAACGATGAATTTGATATTTATGCTATTTCTGTTCCTGCGAAAGAAATTGGAGGAGATTTCTATGACTTTTTTTTAATAGATGAAGACCATTTAGCTATTGTTATTGGGGATGTATCAGGTAAAGGAGTCCCTGCCGCACTGTTCATGGTTATATCAAAAGTATTGATAAAAAATCAAAGTAAAAACGAGAAGAAACTAAATGGCATCTTTGAAAAGGTAAATAATGTTTTAGCGGATAATAATAGTGAAAGCATGTTTTTAACAGCTTGGTTGGGGGTTTTAAAAATTTCAACAGGTAAACTTAATTTTGTTAATGCTGGTCATGAATTCCCTTATCTAAAACATGCTGATGGTGAAATAGAAATGTTAGAATCTTCAAGAGGATTTGTTTTAGGTGGAATGGAAGGCATGAAATACTCTATAAACAAAATACAGCTTAAAAAAGGAGATAAAATCTTTTTATATACTGATGGTGTTACTGATGCTATGAATAATAAAGAAGAGTTTTTTACACACGATCGTTTAATAAATGTCTTAAAAAATGATGTGACTATTAAAGATACTTTAAAATTGGTTAAAAGCCGTATAGATGTTTTTAGTAGCGATGAAGAACAATTCGATGACATTACAATGTTAATATGTGAATATAAAAAAGAAAATTCAAAGTAGAATGACAATTGCGATCAAATTTATTTGTTTATGAATATTATTTAGTTATACTATTAAATTAGATTATAAGTCCTCGATGGGAGTGTCAAAAATCGATGGGAGTGTCAAAAAGTGTGGAGGTTTTTGGATTTTTAGATATAAAGAAAACCAAAAATAATGATAAACATCATAAAAGTTTACATCCCCCTCCTTGACAAAAAGTTTATAAGTAATGATTATTTTAATAATTCATTATTTTTTAAATATAGTAGTTTTGATAAAGTTTTTAATAAATAACTTTTTTAAAAATAAAGTATTATTAAAATATATTTATTTAAAATTATTTATATAATTAAAATAAGTTTATATTATTTAAAATTTAAAATTATAGATTTTTATAAATTAATATTTGAAATTAAATAATTTAATAAAAAAAATTATATCCAAAATTTAAGAACTTTTCCAAAATGACTATATTTTATTTTAAATAAATCATAAATAAATTTTATAAACTTTTAGATTAATCTTATTTTCTATTTCATTTTATAAAAATATTTACTAAAAATAAAAAAATTAGATAATATAATAAATTTGACAATAACAAATTTTAATAGTTAATTAGTAAATAAATGACTAATTTGATCAATAGTAATAATTCCTGCAAGTTTTAAATCATCATATACAACTGGTAAAGCAGAAATATTATATTTTTTCATTTCACGAGCTACAACATCAATAGGGTCACTTAAATTGCATGTTTTAACATCACGAGTCATAATAGCTTCAAGATTATCACATTCTGTAGCTATTGACTTAGATAAATCCCAAGCTGTCATTATACCAATTAATACTTCATCTTTAGTTACAACTGGGACATGTGTTATTTGTTTATCCATCATTAAAACAGCTACATCTTCAACATCAGCATCAGAGTTTATAGTTGCAACATCTCTTTCAACAATATCTTCAACATACAAATCATTTAAAAACTTAGATATTGAATAATTTAACTGTCCATCCTCTAAAAGAAATGCATCATGTCCATAAGGTGATTCTAACTCATTGTAACTAACTTCCACATCATTTGCTTTAAGAGCATTTAATATATCCTTTAATTGACTTGGAGGATATAGCCAATCTGTATTAATAGCTATTAGTTTAACTTTTGAATTAACATTTTTAAATCCTTCAATTAAAGAACCATTTTTTGATAAATCAAAGTAATCAATAGCTTTTGTAATGTAAATATATGAATTTGCATCAAATCGTTTAACAAAAGATTCTCCTTGATGATGTAGATAACTTTCAACTTGGAAGTCTAAGTCAAAATCATAACTAAACTCTTGCTTATCTTGAAGATCACGACCAAATTTCTCATACATTGATTCATCACTAAGATAGGTTATATGAGCTATCATCCGAGCTATTGAAAGACCATTTTCAACATTTTTTCCATTATCATAATAATTTCCATTATTCCAATTCATATCTGTGGTTATTGCCTGTCTTCCAACTTCATTAAAAGCTATTTGTTGTGGAGAAGAACGAGAAGTTGTAGCTATTGCAACAACTTTCTTAACCATTTTTGGATAAGAAACAATCCATTGCAATACTTGCATTCCTCCCATTGACCCTCCAACAACAGCAAATAGCTGTTTTATACCAAAATATTCTACAAGTCTTTTCTCTGCTTTAACCATATCTTTAATTGTTACAAATGGAAAATCAAGCCCATATTCTCTGTTATTTTCTGGATTGATGGATGCTGGTCCTGTAGAACCTTTACATCCCCCAATAACATTTGAGGAGATTATAAAATATTTTTCACTGTCCAATGATTTCCCAGGTCCAATCACTATTTCCCACCATCCAGGTTTCTTATCTCCTTCATGCCAACCAGCTGCATGAGCATCTCCAGAAAGTGCATGACAAACTAAAATAGCATTATTTCTCTCTTTATTTAATTTTCCGTATGTTTCATAAGCTATTGTCACATTTTTCAATATTTTTCCTGATTCTAATGTTAGATCCTCTTCAATATTGAAAAATTTTGTTCGAACACTACCAACTGATTCTTTTTTCATAAAATCCCTAATAATATTTTATTATTCATTTAAATTCTTAATTCATATTTATTTAATTATAATATATTTATAATAATTAATCCTATTCTTTTATAATTATATTTAATTAATAAGGGTTATAATTCAATTTTATGTTCTTTATATTTTACAATTTTATTATTTATTAATATATTAATCATTAATTAAAAATTGTTATATTATAATATCTTTATCTATCTTTTTTTTAAATATATGTTAGAAGATTTTTTTTCAATGAATGTAAAACTTGAAAATATAATAAAATATAAAATTTAATATAGTCATTATGGAAAAGTTCTTAAATTTTAAAATGATAATTTTTTTTATTAAATTATTTAATTTTAAATATAACTTTATAAAAATTTATAATTTTAAATAATATAAATATATTTTAATAATAATCTATTTTTAAAAAAGTTATTTATTAAGAACTTTGTCAAAACCAATTTATAATATAACTATTGTTATATTATATATATAAATTTTATATAAATTTTTTTCCTTGATATAAAAGTGTTGAAAATCTGGAATTTTTAAAGAGTCAAAAATACAAAAAAATATAGGACCAATATTCATTTCATTTTTGACTATTTCACAATCGTTGATCAGTCTGATGAAAGAGAATAAATAAAAATTACTAATAAAATAGGCATTGTAAAACGAGTATGATTTTTGAAGATCTGAAATTTGGTTTTTAGATAGACACCAATAATTTTGGGGCTGTGAAAAATCCAATTGATAAATCTATTCCTAATTTTTCATTTAAATGTAGTATATACCTGTTTACCATGTCTTTTTTTAGATAGTAAACCATATTTTTCAGAGGCAATGGATATATTTTTACTAAATGCATATAAAATAAGTCCCAATATTAAAGTTCTGGAGATTGCTGGACGACCCATATTAGAATCAAACTTATCATCAAATTCACCAAATATATCCTGAATAATAGGTTTATGAACAAAATCATTAATATCCCTCATCATATCCACATTTTTACCTAATGTTTTAAGCTTTTCATCAATATGCCCTTCATTAAATCCATTTATTTCTTTTATACTCATTTTAACAAACCAATAAATATTATATATTAATACTCATATTTGAGGCATTGTAAACATAGGAGGCTGTGAAAAATTCAACTGATGAAAATATAATACTTTATTCAATATTTATAATTACTTCATTTTTTAAAGCATTTTTAAGAACTTTATAATATCAATATGGTACTAAAAAAAGACTTTTACTTAATGTCTACATTTGAATAAAAAGTTGGAAAAATAATTTATCAGTTGGATTTTTTACAGCCCCGAAAAAATATAAATATGAAAAGAACAAAAAGGATAAAATAAGTAAAAAGAGCATGAAATAATTGTTTTAAAATCTAAAAAGTGTTTATTAACATTTTTAACTGATTTAATG